>JALZWD010000419.1 GCA_023300365.1 Flavimaricola sp.
GGGGACGGCGACGTCTTCGGGCTTTTTCCCGGACGATTGGCGTGATTGTACCTATACCGCTGGTGAATGGCCCGCGATTTCGCATGCGACAAACGGCTGTGGTGACCGACTTTATCTTAGCCGGGCCTTGGCGCGGATTGAAAAGCGGACGGTTCCAAACAATCTGGTAAATACGCTTGATGCCGGTGGTTTTGTGACCTTCGAGCTTGCCCCATCGTTTACGTCGCGTTCCGATATCGTTGACACCGTGACAATCGTGGACACGCTTCCGGCTGGCGGCATTTATGTGCCCGGTACGGCAACGCAAGGCGGCGCGCCATTTGAGCCGACAGTCACGGGCAGCGCGGCGACGGGCCAGACACTGACGTGGGATCTGGGCACTTTGACGTCAAATGTGCCGATTGAGACCTTTCAGTTTGATATGAGAACGCCACTTACCACGCCAAATGGGACGAATTTGGACAACGTGGCGCGGATCGATGCACCGAGTGACAGCAGTTCGCCCGAGCAGCGCGGAGCGGTGCGGCGGGTGACGGTGACGGCGCCGGCATCGATGTTGATGGCGAAATCGGTAGATGTGCCCCTGGTGCCGCAGGGGGGATCGTTTAACTATACGATTCAATACCTTAATACGACGGGCTTTCCGTTTAACGAGATGGATATCATTGATATTCTTCCGTCTGATGGCGATGGGCGTTTTCCGTCGAGTGATTTTTCGGGAACTTTGACGTTGGCGTCGCTTGCACCGCAATCGACCAGTGCGCAGTTTTATTTCACCAGTGATCCTGTTGCGGGGCTGGCGTCGGACCCGAATCTTGCGAGCAATGATTTTGCGGCTGGCGGCACAAATTGGTGCCCCGCGACAGCCGGGCATACGGTTAACCCCGGCGCATCGCCAACGAATGGCGGCGCATCATCCGCCTGTCCATCGTCGTTTGCGGATGTGACCGCATTCAGGTTGGTGGATACGCAACCATTGGATCCCGCGAGCCTGCGTGAGCTTTCATTTGAAGTGCTCACCAGCGGTAACTTTGGGGGTGATCTGTATGTAAACCAAGCCCAAGGTACGTCGGACGGTATCTCATTGGCACCGCAGACGCCGTTTGTGCAGACACGCGTGATTGAAAACGGTGCTTTGGGGGTCTCGAAGGCCACGACGGATGTGACGGGCAACGTGGTGACGTTTAACCTGCGGGTTGAAAACCTTGGGAATACGCCGATCAACAATATCAGCTTGATTGACGATCTCGACCTAACGTTTGGGGCGGGCACTTATCAGATTGAGGCGGCGCCAAGCTTTGTGGCTGCGGATGCCTCGGGTGGGGTCGCGCTTAATGCGGGCTTTACCGGGACCGGATCACAGACCGATATGTTTGCCGCCGGAAGCAGCCTGTTGGTGGGTGAATTTGCCATCGTTGAGATTCAAGTGCGGCTTAATGAAGTGACCGATCAGGGCAATGGTTTTGGCGTTTATGAGAACTCTGCGACCACACGCGGCACCTCGCCTAGCGGGGTTGCATTGTCGGATGTGTCTGATGATGGGTTGGACCCTGATGCGGATGGTGATGGCGATCCATCGGGGGCGGGCGAGAATGATCCGACGCCAGTGGTTGTTGCGGTTGATCAGGGAATTGAGGTTGTCAAATCCTCGAGCACGGCGCTGTTGAGTGATCCGATAACGGTGGGTGACGAGATTGAGTACACCTTTGTTATTGAGAATACGGGCAATGTCTTGTTGTCCAATGTTGCTTTGGACGATCCGTTGTTTACCCCAAGTGATATTACCAACACTTGTGTGTTCCCCGAGCCGGGTGGCGCCCTTAAGCCGGGCGAAACGGCGACATGTACCGCGCGCTATAGCATCGATCAGGATGATATTGACGCAGCCGGTGTGACCAACACCGCGATTGCCAGCGGGGACGGCCCGGATGGCCCGGTTGAGGATACATCCGATAGTGGCAATCCAAACGATGAGACGGGTGGTGATGCCGATCCGACGACCACGGCGCTTCCGGTGCCAAGTGTTGGGTTGACCAAAGTTGGTGTTGAGAACTTTAGCAGCCCCGTCGTGGTGGGAGACACGGTGACCTATACGCTTGTGGTGACCAACACGGGTAATATCGACCTGAGCGATATCAGTATTGCTGATGATCTTAGCAATGCTGATGGGGATATCTTGGCCTATGATGCGCCGGGAATTGTGTGGCAAAGTGCGACGGATGGATCGCCTGTTGGTGCGCTTACGCCCGGTGCGATGGCGACATACACGGCCACCTATTCGTTGACGCAGGCAGATATCAATTCGGGCCGGATTGAGAACACCGCCGAGGTGACGGCGGACAATGAGGCGGGCATACCAGTTAGCGATGTTTCGGATGATCCGTCTGATCCTAGCGATGATTTGGTGGATGATGACCCCGCAGATCCGACCGTGTCGACCCTGTCGGCGGCGCCGGGTATTCGGATTATCAAAGCTGTTGAGGCGGCGCCTGATACCAATGGGGACGGTCTTTATGGCGGCGAGAACGACGTGGTTGTTTACCGCTTTACAGTGACCAATATCGGCAATGTTTCCTTGACGGGGATCACCGTGACCGACCCGATTGTGACCCTGTCGGGTGGGCCAATTGATCTTGATGTGGGGGCGGGTGACAGCACCACGTTTACCGCCGAGTACACCGTTGTGGCGGCGGATATTACCCGCGGGTATATCGAGAATTCGGCGACTGTGACGGGTGTGGATCCATCGGGCGCGGATGTTATGGATGTGTCGGATACGGGCACCGATCCAGAGGTGGCCGATATCGATGACCCGGAGAGCGTCGAGACGCCAGATGGCGCCGGTTTGACCGATGATGATCCGACCAATGACCCCACTATTTTGGCCGTGCCAAGCAATCCGTTGCCGCAGATTGAGTTGACGAAATCGATTGCGGATGTGGTGGATTTGGACGGCAGTGGCACGATCAATGCCGGTGATGAGGTTGTGTATACCTTTGCTGTGCGAAATTCGGGCAACGTCGACCTTGCGGATGTGATCGTTGACGATCCGATGCTGGTGATGAGTGGCAATCCGATCGCGTCGATCCTTGTGTTTGGCGAGGATGTGGGCACGGTGACGGGCACCTATGTCCTTACGCCTGCTGATGTGGCGGCGGGCGGTGTTGAAAACACGGCAACTGTGTCGGGCGGGGCGGTTAATTCGCTTGGTGAGCCGATACGGGATCCGGACACTGGCGAGCAACTTACAACCCAAGACACCTCGGACACGGGCACTGAGCCAGAAATTGGCGCAGGCGGTGATCCGGTGGCCGTGGGCGATCCTGCGGCAACAGAAACCGGCGATTTGGGCGGTGTGTCTGATGGCGATGCGGGCAATGATCCAACATTACTGTTTATACCCAGCCCTTCTGTGACGGTGATTAAAACGCTTGCGGATGCACGCGACACCAATGGCGATGGGTTGTTTGGCGGTCAGGGTGACGTGCTTGTCTATAGCTTTGAGGTGACCAACACGGGCAATACGGTGTTGAGCAATCTTGTGGTGACAGATGCGCTTGTTCCTGTGATCGGCGGGCCGATTATTTTGGCGCCCGGTGGGACCGACGACACAACGTTTACGGCCGAATACGTCGTGACATTGGCAGACATCAACACAGGCTATGTTGAAAACACCGCCGTTGTGACGGGGGATGCGGTCAATGCCGCAGGTGACCCTCTTTATGGACCGGGTGGTGAGCTGCTTGGGGCTGAGGATGTGTCAGATACGGGTTCGGACAACACTGGCGGGACTGTTGACGACCCCCAGAGCATCGAAACACCCGATGGCGTTGGCGGCACAGATGGTGATCCGACCAATGACCCGACAGTGATTTCTGTGCCGCTTAATCCGATTGCGGCCATCCAATTGGTGAAATCTGCCGTGGGCAGCGAAGATACCAATGGCGACGCGGTTGCGGGCGGTTTTGATGACATCATGACCTATTCCTTTGCGGTCACGAACACCGGGAATTACCCGCTGAGCAATGTGGAGGTGAATGACCCGTTGCTAGGCGGTTTGGTGGATACGATACCAATGTTGCTTGTTGGGGAAACCATCACGGTGACGGGGACCTATCTGATCACGTTTGATGATTTCGTGAACAAACGTATTGAGAACCAGGCAACAGCGACAGGTGAGTTGGTTACGTCGAGTGGTTCGCCGATCCTTGATCCCGCCACGGGAACCCCGGTCACGGCCACGGATATTTCAGACACGGGCACCGATAGCACGCTTGGGCCCGTTGATGACAGCGAGACCAGTGAGACCACCGACGACGCCGGCGAGGCCGATGGTGATCCCACAAATGACCCAACCGTGACCACCATTCCAACGGTGCCGTCGGGTGCGGGTGTGAGCGGGATTGTGTTCCTTGATGTTGATGGCTCTGATGGGTTTACGCCGGGTGCGGATGACCTTTTGGCCGGCTATGTCGTGACGTTGTACGATGATCTTGGCCGCGTCATGGGCACCGCCGTAACGGATGCCAATGGGTTCTATAACATCGAAGGATTCCCAGTTGGAAATGACTACCGGATTGAGTTTGCCGACCCGGCAACGGGCGACATCATCGGTGAGATTAACAACCTAAACTTTGGGCCCAATACCGTCCTGACCGATCAGAACGCCTTGATCGTGGATGTGCGCCCCGCGGAGATTGTGTTGAGCAAATCCACGGACCGATCAAACGTGATCCTTGGGGATGCCGTGCCTTATACTATTTTGGTGACTAACAATGGGGCGGGGACGGCGATCGGCCTGACGGTGATCGACCAATTGCCACTTGGGATGATCTATATTCCGGGAACGGCGACGGTTGACGGCGTTGAAACCGAGCCTGTGGTTTCGGGGCGCACACAGACATGGACGGGAATTGATGTTGCGGGCAACCGTGCCGTTGAGATCACGTTGATGGCAAGTGTCGCGGCGAATGCGCCAACCGGCGAAATGACCAACACCGCAGATGTGATTGACCCGGCAACCGGCGAGAGCCTGTCGTCTGCGTCCGCCACGGTGCTGCGCACCCCTGAGCATGTGTTTGACTGTTCAGACATCGTGGGGCGTGTCTTTAACGACCGCAATTTCAACGGCTATCAGGATGATATCGATGGATTGCCGCGTCCGGTATCAACGCAAACATTTGAGCCGGGTAAGTTTGGGACAGCACCGGAGCAAACATCCCCCGTCTATGAAGAAGGCATTCCGGGTGTGCGGATCGCAACGCCGACAGGCACGATCATCACCACCGATGCCTATGGCCGCTATAGTGTGCCTTGTGCCGATCTGGCTGGGGCCACGGGCACCAACTTTACGCTTAAGGTTGATACACGCACCCTGCCCACCGGCTTTCGGGTGACCACGGAAAACCCGCGTACCATGCGGGTGACTGCGGGGATCATGACGGAGATGAACTTTGGTGCCGCTTTGGGACGGGTTGTTGACGTTGATCTGACTGCTGCGGCGTTTGTCGATGACGAACCTGTGGACCGGCTGGAGGCCGGGCTGGCGCAGCTTCTTGCGCAGGTGGCGCAATCGCCGTCGGTGGTGCGCATTAGCTACTTTACAAATGGAGAATCCACGCGCGTTGCCAACGCAAGATTGGACGCGGTTGAGGATATGATTGAGACGCTGTGGCGCGACATAGGGGCCTACCGGCTTATTGTTGAGCGCGACATTGCGGCGATGCAGTAGGGGTTGGGTAAATGTTGAAATTAGGTATGAAAACGCAGGCCTCAACGATCGCTGTTTTGGCACTTATCGGAGCTTATTCGGGGGCAAGCGCCCAAACGGTGACGGGGTGTGAGGTGCTTGTTGGGGGAGAGATCCCTGATGGGTGTGAACATGGCAACGCGGGCGATGTGATTGCCCGAGGCCTTGAGCCCAACACCGAGCCCGATGTGTCATCGGGGGTGAATTCGGACGGGTTTGTGTTGTCGCTTGACGGTGTTGCGGTGGATGCAGATCCGACCATTGAAGAGCAGGTGCGCCGCATTGACGTGGCGATTGCCCAAGCGGATGTGCGGGTGCAGGTCAATACGCTTGATCCTGAGCCGCGCTTGGATGTTGAGGTGGCCGGCGCGCCGCGCGCTTATGGTGTGGGCGAGACGGTGACGCTTATTTCCGAGATGAATTACCCGGCGTTTGTTACCTCGGCTGAAATGCGGATTATTGACCGCGCGGCACCCGGTGGCCCGCGTTTGATGAGCACGGTTCCCGTGGATGCCAATGGGCGGGCCAATGTTGTGATCCCGCAAGGCGCGGACATCGTGGTTGTGCACCGCGTTTATGATGCGCGAGGGCGTTATGATGAAACCACGCCCTTGGCGTTGATGCGCCCTGATACGCGCGGGCAGGTTGATGACGTGGAAGAGGGTACGCAATCGCTTGCGCGGCGCGGCATTCGCGTTGCAGGCGGCACGGTGACCGTATCGGCGACGGATGTGGCACCGGGTGGCGTTTTGCGCACGATGGGCGAGGAAATCCGTCCCGACAGCCGCGGACGTGCGGTGATTGAACGGATTTTGCCAGCGGGGTCTTATGACGTTGATGTGGCTCTTGCGGGTGGCGGGCAGAATGTGTCGCTTCAGCGCCCAGTTGAGATCGCAGGCGCGGAGTGGTTTTTTGTGGGTGCCGCGGACCTGACATATGGTCGGTATACCGACGTGGGCACAGGCGAGCGGTTTACCCGTGCGGATGGGCGGCTGCAGTTTTATATCGACGGTGAGACGTTGTCTGGTTACCGGATCACCTCGTCGATCGATACCCAAACCGGCGAATTGGAGGATATCTTTCGCCGCTTTAACGATCGAACAGCGGCGGGTGTTTTGGACCGTGTCTCTGATTTAGACGGCTATCCGACATATGGGGATGACAGCACCATTGTGGATGACACACCCACAAGCGGCAATTTTTACCTCAGGGTGGAACAGGACAACAACTTCCTTGTTTGGGGTGATTTTATCGCCAGCCTTGAGGGCAATGGATATGTGCGTAACGACCGCAATCTTTACGGCCTTCAGGGGCACTATGAAACGCCAACCACCACATCGCGTGGGGATGCGCAGGCGAGCGTGGATGTTTATGGCGCGCAGCCGGATGAATTGGCGGCGCGTGATGTGTTTGTCGGCACCGGCGGGTCGGTTTATTTCCTGAGGAACCAAGATATCAGCCCCGGCACCGCCAATGTGATTGTCGAAGTGCGCGATATTGTGACGGGCCGGATCACCGAGCAGGTGGCACTGGTGCGGGGGCGTGATTTTGACCTCAATGATATTCAAGGCGTCGTGACATTGACCCGGCCCTTGTCGGGCAGTGCGGATCGGCGTTTGATTTCATCTGAATTGGGTGGCGATGAAGAGATCCGCCTTGTGGTGCAATATGAATACGCGCCCACCGGCGCATCGATTGACGGCATGTCTTATGGGGGGCGTGTTGAGGGCTGGTTGACGGATGACGTCCGGCTTGGCTTTACGGCCACAAGTGATGACAACGGCGTGGATGATCACCGCACCTTTGGGGCCGATCTGCGCTATGAGATTGGCAACAACAGCTTTGTGCAGCTTGATTTCGCCGAAAGTGATGGGACGGGTTCT
>JALZWD010000420.1 GCA_023300365.1 Flavimaricola sp.
GTGTTGCCATCAAGATCAAGCAAAACGTCGCCGTTTACCTCGCTATAAGAAACCTCCGAGCGGGCCATGTTCTTTAGTATTATCCGGTCCAGACCGATCTCAAAGTCGCGCACGACATCGTCGCCAGCACCCGCCGCCCTGAACACAAACGTATCGCGGCCCAAACCACCCAACAGCATGTCATCGCCGCGGCCACCAACAAGCTTGTCAGCACCAGCACCACCTTGCAGATCATCGTCACCCCGACGTCCCAAAAGACGGTCATTGCCGGTATCCCCAAAGATGAAATCAGCACCATGGTCGCCTCTTAGTAGGTCGCGGCCCTCCGTCCCGATCATACGGTCCTGCGCGGCAAACACATCCACCTGCAAGGCCTCAATGTCGGTGTTGCGAAGGATAACATCGGAAAGGTTGGTATCCCAAAGGGCCACCACATCCGCATCACTAAAACCATCACGCCCCTCGCTCCACAGCGCATCGCCGTCGCGCAATGCGGTGAATTGGTCGATCATAATCAACGAAAACAACTCGCCCAAAAGCGCGCCGTCCATGGCATCCTCGGCCAAGCCGCCAACCCATGCATCGATATAATCAACAGTGCCGTACACCGCCTCAAGACGGCCAGCGAGGTCTGTATCGGATGTGACATCGGCAAATGTCGCGGCCCGCTCAAGGCCCACGGCCTCGCGCAGATCATTGTAACTCGCCACACCCAAATCGCGCCCACGCTGAATGTTGAGAGCGGCAAGGTCAAATCCGCCAGCACCCGGTGGGCCAAACAAAAAGCTGCGCACGTCTTCGACAACCATCGTATCAACCGCCTGAGCGGTTTGCGTCGCCGCACCCCGAAACAGATCGCCAATCATATCACCATCCGACAACAACTGTGGCTGAAAGAATGCGTCCCTAAGCGCAAGGGGATCCGCCTGGTTACCGTTTTCGTCAACCAATTGCAGATTGCTGGACAAAAGCGTGTGGCCAAGCCGGTAAACGGCCGTTGAAAACTCAACCGAAATGCCGGGATTTACGCTTGCGTCATAGCCGGTGTAGGCGTCGAATTGATCCTCGCCCACAAGGATCGGCAGGAATTCATTAAAGGTAATGGCCTGCACAATCGCCTCTACTTGGGCGCGGGCTTGGGTATAAAGCGCGTCGCTTGAGAGGCGCGGGTTGTCGTTGGCCAGCTCATCTACGATGCGGTTGTGTTCGCGGGTAAAGATCGTGTGCATCGACGACAGCGCGACGTTTTCCGCGGCACGCACATCCCCCGTAAGGAGGCTGCCTTCATCGCTTAAGACCAATTGATTGTCGGCGGTCATCACAATCTTGCCGCCCTCGCCGCGCAGCGCCTGTGCGGTTGCGGTGTCTGATCCGTAAATCATCGATGCATCGATGAATGCAGTGATCTCGTTAACATAGGCGCCGTTGTGTTCGTCAACACGTGTGAACGGGATTTCAACGGTTCCGGTGCCAAACGGATCAAAGAATGCGTCGCCCGTTGGCACAGCGATATTGGCGGTTTCGCCCGTGCCTGCTTCGGTCAGGGAAAGGTCGTGGTCAAGAAACTGCCCCCAAATCCATAGAAAGTCTGACGCACCAGCCGAATTGACGGTGTCTTCGGTCTGTTGTGCGACGGCATTGGAAACCTCACGTGCATTGGGAAGGTGGTCATCCGCAATATCGCCGTTTTCATCGCGGGCGTCGGGCGCAAGCCGAAGCAGCTCCGCTTGCGACGCGCCCCAGTTTTGGTTTGCGTCGTTGTTGCCCGTGCCATCAATCGTTCTTGGATCAACAAGGTCAGGGCCATCGCTGTGGTCGCGACGATCCAAGTCTCGCTTTTGCGGCCCGGTTCTTACTTGGTTTGTCATATTTCTTACCCACTGGTTAAACGTTATCACGGTTTCGTTACCGGATTTGATTTTCGCGGAGTAGGGTGAATTCGTGCAGAAATGGATTGTTTTTAATATTGAAACAGTACGCGGCTCAAAAGTAGGTTTGTTAAGCACGTTACACACCAAAAAAGCGGTGATTTTGGGCAACACGAACAGGTACCGGCCAGTGCCAAGCCGGGCGAAAATCGCATTTGGCCGCGCCCCTTTCCTTTCGCCGCATCCCGTGAAACCAATTCGGGCATGAATATCTTTCGCTTTGTCTCTGAAAACCGGGCGTTTCTCGCGGCGGGGTTTTTGTTGGCCTTTACCTCGTCATACGGACAGACCTATTTCATCTCGCTTTTCGCGGGCGAAATCATGATGACGTTTGCCCTAAGTGATGGGCAATGGGGCGCGATTTACACCGTCGGCACAACGCTGTCGGCACTGGTGATGCTTGGGGTCGGCGGCCTGACGGATCGGTTTCGCGTGCGCGCGATTGCGCCTGTGGTGATTGGTGGGCTGGCTGTGTCGTGTTTGGCAATGGCCGCCCTGCCCGGCCCTGCGCTGCTTGTTGGTGTGGTCTTTGCGTTGCGGTTCTTTGGCCAAGGCATGCTAAGCCACCTTGCGGTGGTGGCGATGGCGCGGTGGTTTGTGGCCACGCGCGGCACGGCCTTGTCGGTGTCGGCAATGGGCTACGGCGTGGGCCAAGCGGTTTTGCCTTTGGTTTTTGTGGGCCTTATCGGCGTGGTTTATTGGCAATGGTTGTGGGTGTTGGCCGCACTCTTGGTATTGGCGACACTGCCGTTTGTGGCCATGCTTTTGCGGCTTGAGCGCACACCCCAAAGCATGGCCGAGGACGCACAGGCCGCCGGGATGCACGGGCGGCATTGGACGCGCGGGGAAATGCTGCGGCATCCGTTGTTTTGGTTCATGGTGCCGCTCTTGTTTGGACCACCTGCATGGGGGACGGCCCTGTTTTTTCAGCAGGTGCATTTAACGGATGTTAAGGGGTGGGACTTGGCGGCCTATGTGGCGCTTAATCCGGTATTGGTGGTCATGGCAACGATGGCGACATTCGCCAGCGGGTGGGCGATCGATCGTTGGGGCACGGGACGGATTATTCCGTTTTATCTGTTGCCCTATGCCGCGGCATTCACGGTAATGGCCGGGGCCGAGACCCTATGGGGCGGGGCGCTTGCCTTGATGATCTTTGGGCTTGGCGCAGGCATGCAAGCCACCGTGCCGGGCGCGTTTTGGGCGGAATATTACGGCACGCGGCATGTGGGCGCGATCAAGGCGGCGTCGGTGGCGATCATGGTCTTTGGATCGGCGGTTGGGCCGGGTGTGACGGGATGGTTGATCGACCGGGGCTTGGATTTCCCCGATCAGATGGGGATGATTGTGGTGTATTATCTGATGGCCGCCGTGTGTGCGGGTGTCGGGATATGGCGGGCCGGGCCGCTAGCGCGTGCGGCGTAGATACACATAATAGGCCCCGTCACCGCCATGGCGAATATTGGCCGGGGTAATTTGCAGCACCAGATGATTAAGCGGTGGCAGACGGAGCCATTGGGGCACGTTGTGGCGCAATATGCCGTGCCGCACGGGCATCGGCGCATCATAATCCTTGGCGCGGCCTTTTCCGGTGATAACCAACACAAGGCGCGATCCTGCGGCATGCTCGGAAAGGATAAAGCTACGCAACGCGGGGTGGGCCTCGGCAACGGTCATACCGTGCAGGTCAATCCGTGCCTCGGGCTTCATCTTGCCGCGTTTCATTTTACCGTGGGCTTTGGCGTCCATTTGTACCGGGCTGGCCCTAAGGCTAGCGGCGAGTGCGGGGAGTAGGTCGTTGTCGCGGCGGTGATCCACCTTACTGCCCAATTTAAACGCCGGAATCCGGGGATTGCTGCGCACGGGATTGGGCGCTTTGGCTGTGGGCACGGCGTCGTCGATAATGGGTGCAGGCGCGTCATCTATCGGCGTTGCGGCGCGCGTGACATGATCCCACAAAGCCCGTTCTTCGGGCGACAAATTGCGAGGCTTGCGCATGGGTCTACTCGGCCCGCGCAATGGTATCGGGCAACATCTCATAGGCCAACTGAATGGGCACAAGCGCGATCATACGCCCCGGATCGCTGATTTCGCCCGCGGCAAGGCCCGCATCGACCCCGGTGCCAAAAAAGATATCGGCACGCTGCGCCCCCTTAATCGCCGAGCCAGTGTCTTGGGCGATCATCAACCGGTTAAGCGGCGCACGCCCATCTTTTTCGATCCAAACCGGCATGCCAAGGGTATAATGCGCAGGGTCCACGGCGATGGATTGCATCGTGGTCACCGAACGGTTCATCGCCCCAAGAGGACCACGGTCCGCCGGCACCTCGGAAACCTCGCGGAAAAACACATACGAGCGGTTGGTCCACAAAAGCTCTTGGGCCTGATCAGGATTATCGGCAACCCATTGGCGAATACGCGGAGCCGATGCTTGGTGACGAGAGAACGCGCCCCGCCGCACAAGGGCCATGCCAATCGACGAATATTCATGGCGGTTGGCCGCCCCATAGCCCACACGGATCATCCGGTCATTGGGCAAACGGATACGGCCCGAACCCTGAACCTGCAGAAAGAACAAATCCACCGGATCGGACAAATACGCAATCTCAAGACCCCGGTCCGCCAAGGCACCTTCGTCAATTTCACGCCGCGTAAGCCATGGGCCCGACCGCGGCAAATCATCAGGGACGGCATAAAGCGGGTATTGATAATCACCCCAGCGATACCGCGAACCGGGCAACTCGGGTTCAAAATATCCCGTAAACAACATCGGATCGGCATCTTCGATCAACACAGGCTTAAACAGGGTTTCGAAAAAGTCGCGCGCCGCGGCAGGGCTGGTTTTGGCAAGGGCGCAGATGGCATCCCATTCGGGATCGCGCAGGTCCCCGCAGGTGCTTGCGAATGTTTCCAAAGCGGCCGCGTGGTCATCCTCGGCCCAGCCGCGAAGATCCGCAAAATCAAGCAGTGTGACCGTGCGTTCAGCCATAGCAAAAACAGGCGCAATCGTCGGCAGCAGCGCAAGCGCCACTGCCGCAAAAAAGGGTTTCATTCACCTGTCGCAACAAGGATCCAATTGGGATCATCGGTGCCCATCTTGCGCTCAAATGTCCAAACATCGCGCTGGCTTTTGACTGTATCGGGGCTGCCTTCGATGATCTCCCCGGCGCGGTCGCGCACCACGGATGTCATCTCTCCGGTAAACCGCACGGTGATTTCGGCATCGCTGTTTGCCGTATCAAATGCCGCGTCGCGCAATGTCATTTCGCGAATACCAATAAATTCGGCCTCGATGGTCAGGCCCTTATCGGCGCGGTCCTCGACCACACCGGCCATCGCTTCATAAACCTCATCTGAGATAAACGGGCGCACCTCGGCAAGATCGCCTTTTTCAAACGCCATTAAGATCATCTCATAGGCCCCGCGCGCGCCGCCCAGAAAATCGCCAACGCCAAACGACGGATCGGCACCCTTCATCTTGGCCAAGGCTTCGGCGGCCTCGCTGCCTTCATCAACATGATCGACAATATCGGGATCAGGTCCGCCCTCAATCACTTCGAAATCAGCGCGGCGGCTTGAGTGGCCTTCAACCGGGCGCGGTGCTGTGGGCTTTTCAAAGCCTTCGCGCGTGCCAAGCACACTGCGCAAGCGCACAATCAGGAAAATGGCGATACCTGCCAAAACCAAAAGCTGAAGAACCGGACTACTTTGCATATCTGCCTCACATACGGGGCCATGGTATTATGGCCAACAAACCTTATGTAGGGTGGAGGGGGCGTCGAGTCCACTGGTGCCCCGTTCAAGAATTTGCACATAAAGGAGCAGACCATGTGGCTGTTGGTCGCGTTTATCGCCGTTCCCTTGATTGAGATCGCCCTGTTTATTCAGGTTGGCGGGTTTATTGGTCTTTGGCCGACACTGCTGATTGTGGTTCTGACGGCGATTACCGGAACGATTTTGGTGCGCAGCCAAGGGGCGCGGACCATGGCAAATATTCGTGCGTCTTTCTCGGACATGACCGACCCCTCCGAGCCATTGGCCCATGGTGCGATGATCCTGTTTTCGGGCGCGATGCTTTTGACGCCGGGCTTTTTTACCGATGCGTTTGGTCTGGTGCTGCTTATTCCGGGCGTGCGGTCTTGGGTGTTTAAACAGGCCAAGTCGCGGGTGAATATCCAAAGCTTTGCGATGGGTGGCCAAACTGGCGGACCAGGTGGTCAGCGCCCCCACCAAGACACCGGCGCCGCGCGACGACCAGACGACACAGTGATTGACGGCGAGTTTGAGGACGTAAGCGCACAAGACAAGCAAGCCACGCATCAACCATCAGGCTGGACACGGCATTGAATTTTGCGACCTTTGCGCCGCTCACTTATTGATGAAGGTGACTTCTTGTTTAACAGTTATCGTAACAGTTGAGGCCCCTGCCCCAGCCTGATACACGCAGCCGCGATAGTTCATTTTACCGGAGCATTCCAAATGGCCGACGAAGACAAACCACAAAACGGTGCAGCCCCTGCCCCGCTTGATCCATCCCAGATCAAACAGCGTGTTCTTGCGCAATATATCCGCGACATGTCGTTCGAAAATCTGTTGGCGCAAAAGGGCCATCAAGGCGACCTTCAGCCCGAGATTGCCGTTCAGGTAAACCTTGATGCACGCAAGCGGCCCACCGAGGGGCAGTTTGAGGTGATTACCAAGCTGAACATTACCTCCAAGGCCAAAGGCGACGCCGAGAAGGTGTTGTTCGTAATGGAAGTGGAATACGCGGGTGTATTCGAGCTTTCGGGCATCCCCGAAGAGCAGATGCACCCTTATTTGCTGATCGAATGCCCACGCATGACATTCCCGTTCCTGCGCCGCATCGTTTCAGACGTCACACGCGACGGTGGCTTCCCGCCGCTGAACCTTGAGACAATCGATTTCATGGCGCTCTACCGCAGCGAATTGGCCCGCCGGGTCGAAGCGCAAAAAGCGGCGACACCAGCGCCAAGCGCGTAACACCACCAAGACATCAGAGATTGGGGCCGTGTCCAAAGGGATGCGGCCCCTTTTTTATGGGCGAACGCCAGACGATGCGCGGCAATTCGGGAACATTTTCGTCAAAATACGGCCACACCATCCACATTTAGTTTGGCCATACTGCGCGATGACCTAGCCTTGAGACAGATCACTTGGACCGCAGTAGCATGACCAGATCCCTTTACGCCTTCGCCTTTGCTGGCATTTTCATCATCGGCCTAACGCTCTGGGCGTGGGGCCAGCCGCTCATTTGTACCTGCGGCGAAGTTCGCTTTTGGGTTGGGTCGATCTTTGATAGCGGCAATTCCCAACATATCGCGGACTGGTACACCCTCAGCCACATCCTGCACGGAGTGCTTGTCGCGATGGTTGGGCGTCTGGTGTTTCCGCGTGTTGGATTTAATGTGCTGTTTGCTATCGCGATCACATCAGGAATTTTCTGGGAGGTGATCGAGCACACCAACTGGGTGCTCGATGCCTTTCGCGCGACGACGGTGAACCAAGGCTATACTGGCGACAGCGTTCTTAACGCGGTGGCCGATTACGTCTGGATGCTCGGTGGGTTTTTTGCGGCCTATGCGATGCGAATTGGTTGGGTCATCGTGTCGGTTCTGACGCTTGAGCTCACCGCCGCATTGGTCGGGCGCGATAGCCTAGCACTGAGCACCTTGATGTTGGTCTATCCAATTGAGGCCGTGGGTGCGTGGCAACAAGAGATCAATCCCAACGCGGGCTAAAGCTTTTTCCACAAGGGATCATCCCCCAGCGTATCGATAAACGCCGCATGCGCCGCTTGTTCTTGCGGCGTCACACGGGGCGGCAAAGCCACATCACGCGGACGGGCGCGCCATTCGCCGCCGTCACCGTCGCCTGCGGATTTTTTCGGACCGTCATTGGCCAAAACAAGATCCGGTTGGCGGCCACCAATCAGCTCAAGATACACCTCGGCCAGAATTTCACTATCAAGCAGCGCGCCGTGCAATGTGCGCGAGGAATTGTCGATGCCAAAACGGCGACACAGCGCATCCAAAGACGCAGGCGATCCAGGAAAGCGTTTGCGGGCGATGGCAAGGGTATCAAGCGCCTGATCCATCGGCAAAAGCGGGCGATTAACCCAACCCAGCTCGGCATTAAGGAACTTCATGTCAAAGGCGGCGTTGTGGATCACCAGCTTGGCATCACCAACAAAATCAACAAACGCTTGAGCAATATCTTTGAACAACGGTTTGTCGCGCAGAAAATCATCCCCAAGCCCATGCACTTCAAACGCGCCTTGGGGCATTGCACGTTGGGGGTTGATGTATTGATGATAGGTACGCCCGGTTGGCACATGGCCAATCAACTCAACCGCACCGATCTCAACGATCCGGTCGCCCTCTTCGGGCTCAAACCCGGTGGTTTCTGTATCAAGAACGATTTCACGCATCAGACAGGCTTTCGCGAATTTCGGTAAGGATGTGATGCACCTGTTCGCGGGCGTGGTCCAGTGTATCGGTCACGATAAGGTAATCGGCGCGCGCGCGTTTGTCGGCATCGGGGGTTTGCCGCTCAAGGATCACCTCAAAATCCGCCACACTCATTTCCCCACGATCCAAAACCCGTTGCCGTTGCGTGGCGGCATCGACACTGACCACGGCGATCGCATCACATTGCGCCTCGGCGCCGGTTTCAAACAACAGCGGGATATCAAGGATGACGATTTGGCCCGCGTTATCCGCGACAAACTTTTGACGGTCGGCCGCGACAAGTGGGTGAACCATGCTTTGGATGCGGTCAAGAACGCTGGGGTCTTGGCGGATCAGGGCGCGAAGCTTGTCGCGCGAAACCGCGTTGTCCTCGATGGCTTGTGGGAAATGTTCGGCGATGGCCGCCACCGCCCCACCACCGGAGCCATAAAGCCGGTGCACAACCGCGTCGGCATCCCAAACCGGACATCCGGCATCCGCAAACATTTGGGCGGTGGTGGATTTTCCCATGCCAATAGAACCAGTAAGCCCAAGGCGGAATGTCATCCCAAAATCGCCGCGCGGGTCTCATCGTCAACATCGGGGCGCTTGCCAAACCAACGCTCAAAACACGGCACCGCTTGATGCAAAAGCATACCAAGCCCATCAACGGTAATACAGCCCGCGGCATCGGCCTGTTGCAACAGCGTGGTGCGCAACGGTGTATAGACAAGATCAGTAACAACCGTACCACGCCGCAATCCATCCAGCGGCACGCGGAATTCGGCGGCACCCGTCATCCCAAGCGAGGTTGTGTTAATCACCGTGGCCGCATCCTCAAGAACATTGCCCGCCTGAACCCAATCGACAACGCGGACCTTTGATCCAAACTCGGTCTTGAGGGCCTCGGCCTTGGGGCGGGTACGGTTAGACAAAAGAACCTCGGTGGCGCCCGCCTCGATCAAGGATGAAATCACCGCGCGCGCGGCACCACCCGCACCAAGCACGGCACACGGGCCATTCGAGGCCTGCCAACCGGGAGCAGATTGCCGCAAACTCGCGGTAAACCCATAGCCATCGGTGTTGTCGGCATAGACAGAGCCGTCATCACGAAAAATCAACGTATTGGCGGCCCCAATCAAAATGGCCCGGTCGCTTACTTGATCGGCAAGCTCAATCGCCGCGACCTTGTGCGGGATTGTCACATTGGCCCCCACAAACCCCATCTTGGGCAAGGTCTTGACCACCTGCGCCAAATTCGCGTCCGTGACATGCAACGGCACATAGTCCCCGCGCAAACCGTAACGGCGCAACCAATACCGGTGCAAACGAGGCGATTTTGAATGCACAACAGAGGTGCCAATAACGCCAGCAAGGGGGATATAGTCCATACTCATAACGCCAGTGTCCCGCGCTGGGCGAGATATGACAAGAGGGGGACAAGCGGCATCCCTTGGATTGTGAAATGATCCCCGATGATTTGCGCAAACAGACGCACGCCCTCTTCCTCTATTTTATAACCACCGACAGAATATTGGATCGAACCCCAATTGCGGGCCACATAGTCGGCGATGAAATCCGAGCTGAGGCTATGCATAACAAGAGTGGCGGTGCTGAGGTGGCGCCAGATTGGGCGCCCCTCAAGGGAAATAACCGCCGCAGAATGGAGTTTGTGAGGGCCACCGGACAATGCGGCAAGCTGATCTTCGGCCTCTTGGGGAGATTTGGGCTTACTTAGAAGGGTGCCGTTATGATCCAAAACCTGATCGGACCCGATAACAAGGGCCTCAGGGTCACGCATGCTTATCTTAAGGGACTTAAGCTCAGCGAGCTTATCGGCGACATCACGCGCCGGGGCGCCCTCGGCCAAAAGCCCCTGTTTGATCATATCTTCGTCGATCCTCGCAGGCGTTGTGGTATGATCAACGCAGGCATTTTGCAGCATCTGAGACCTTATCTGTGAGGTTGAGGCAAGAATCACTTGGCCGGACATGTGGACAAACCTTTGGGTAACTGAGGGTACATTCGGCAGGATAGTTTTGTGGGCATTTTTAATTCACCAAGATCGGTGAACAACCCAATAATACTTTGGTCGGTTCTGCACATGTTATCCCTTGGGGAGAAGGATAAAACCGCGCTGTGGACGACTCTGTCGTACAAAGACCTGTCAATGTTTGTTTTTCCGAAATGTGGCAAGATTGTGGTTTTTTTTTGGAAATAAAAACAACGCGTTGGTAAAAAAACCGAGTTATACACACACCCTTAGAGGCTGGTTTCTTCAGAGGATAAGTCTGCGGAGAAGTCG
>JALZWD010000421.1 GCA_023300365.1 Flavimaricola sp.
GTAAGAAATTCAAGCACTTCGTCGGCCTTGCGCATCAGCGCGGCCTCTTCTTGGGCGATTTTGCCGCGGCCAAACCACGCCGACATCAATCCTTCGCCCGATTGCGCGCCGGGCACCATCATCAGGTTTTCCAAAACCGTCATGGAGGAAAATTCGTGGGCGATCTGAAAGGTGCGCAGCAGACCTTTGTGAAACAACTGGTGCGGCGCAAGACCAGTGACATCTTCGCCCGCCATGATGACGCGCCCCGCAGAGGCCGGCAGGTTGCCCGCGATCACGTTAAAGAGCGTGGTTTTGCCAGCCCCATTTGGCCCGATCAATCCGGTGATCGACCCTTGGGCAATTTTCAGCGATGCGCCATCGACGGCCTTAAAGCCCCCAAAGCTTTTGTGCAGATCGTGCACTTCTATCATGCGATGTCTCTTCCCGGTTGGCGCCAGACTGTTTGCCAGTCTTGTTGTCCATTCGATACGCGGCGCAACATTAGCTGCGCCGCGTAAGTCTTTGTTCGTCTTCTAAATTAACGGAAGCGAACTGTCTCGATAACGCCGTCTTGGATCTCGATCTCGCGGTAGTTACCAGCGCTTTCACCTGGGCCGATAAGCTCAACTGCGGTGGCGCCCACATAGTTGATCTCTTCGCCAGCCTTGAGCAATTCAATCGCCTCGGCCAATTGACCGGGGAAGATTTCAGTGCCCGGCGCGTTGGCCACGTCCATGACGTGAGCGGCATAATCCGCAGATGCGGTCGAGTTGGCCGCTTGCATGGCCAACATCAAAAGTGCAGCCGCGTCATAGCTTTCTGGCGAAAACGCGCCTGTGCCGTCAAAGCCTGCGCCTTCGGCCAGCTCAAGGAACAATGCAGACCCTTCGCTGTCTGTGCCGGGGAACTGACCAAACGAGCCGTTCAGGTCGGCGCCGATGTCGTCAACCAACTGCTGACCAACCATGCCATCGGGAAGGACAAATCTGTCATAGGCACCGGAATCGAGCGATGCTTGGATGATGCCCTTGCCGCCTTGGTCGGTGTAGCCTGCAACAACGAGAACTTCGCCACCAGCGGATGCAAGTGCTGCAACTTCGGCGGAATAATCGGCTTTGCCGTCTTCGTGGGCAGCGTTGATTGTCACAGTACCGCCAGCCGCAGAGAACGCAGCCTCGAATGCATCAGCCAAACCTTTGCCGTAGTCGTTGTTGGTATAGGTCAGGGCCACTTCGGTGATGCCGCGATCAATCAAAACGTCGGTCATTACAACGCCTTGGCGCGCATCAGAGGGCGCTGTGCGGAAGAACAGGCCGTTGTCTTCGTTGTTTGCGTGGCTAAGGCCCGGCGATGTTGCAGAAGGCGAGATCATCACAACGCCATTTGGCAGCGCGACGTTTTGCAAAATCGCACCTGTGACGCCCGAACAATCGGCGCCCATGATGCCGTGAACACCGTCGGATGTGACAAGACGTTCGGCAGCGGCCTGAGCGGCGGCGGCGTCGATACATGTGCTGTCTGCGCGGATGCCTTCGACGACGGCATTGTCGAGGAGTGTGCCGGCCTCATTGACTTCGGCGATTGCCAATTCAGCGCCCGAACCCATCGCAGGTGTGATCGATTCCAATGGGCCAGTGAAGCCCAAGATGATGCCGATTTTAACTTCGGTTGCGTGACCGCCCGCAAAGACAGAACCCGCAACAAGTGCAGAGGCCGTTGTGGCCATAAGTAGTTTTTTCATGATTTTCTCCCAGTTGGATTTTTATCCTGTCGGAAACGATACCTATGGCCGCCCCAAAAGAAAAGACGCAACGGGTCCTCCAAATGGTTCAAAAACGCCTATTTCACCAATCATTGCGCCAGTTTGGCCCTATTGCGGGACCCGCGCACCGTGGCTGCCGCGTTCGCGGTAGGGCGTGGTGTCATAGTGGGCGCGGTAGCATTTGGAAAAATGCGATGGCGAGGCAAACCCACAAGCGAGGGCCACGTTAATCACGCTCATGTCGGTCTGCATCAAAAGGTTGCGCGCCTTTTGTAAGCGCAGTTCCATATAATAGCGCTTGGGGCTGCGGTTAAGATAGCGGCGGAACAGGCGTTCGAGTTGCCGTGTCGACATTTGCACATCGCGGGCCAAAATCGCAGGACTGATCGGGTCTTCGATGGCCTGTTCCATCATCTGAATAACCCGGCTGAGCTTGGGGTGGCGCACCCCGATCCGCGTGGGGATCGACAAACGTTGGGTGTCTTGGTCGGTGCGGATCGACGAATAGATCAACTGGTCTGCAACCGCATTGGCCAAATCTTCGCCGTGGTCATCGGCGATAATCTTGAGCATCAGATCAATCGACGCTGTGCCGCCGGCGGTGGTGATGCGTTTGCCATCGACCACAAAGACCGACTTGGTCAGTTCAACATCCTCGAATTCTTCGGCAAAACTGTCTTGGTTTTCCCAATGGATCGTCGCCTTTTTACCGTCAAGCAACCCGGCCTTGGCAAGCGTGAACGCCGCGGTACATAGCCCCGCCAACATCACACCACGCCGGGCCTCGCGGCGCACCCAATTAAGGACCTTTTTGGTGGTCGCGGTTTGCACGTCAATACCGCCGCAAAGCATCACCGTGTCGTCACGGCTGAGTTCCTCAAGATCCATCTGAAGTTTAAATTCGATCCCCGCCGAACAGCTGATCGTGTCGCCGCCTTCGCCCGCGACAACCCATGAATAAATCTCGCGCCCGGCCATACGGTTCGCAATCCGCAGGCTTTCGACCGCGGATGAAAAACACAGCAGGGTAAAGTTATCCAAGAGGACAAAAACAAAACGGCGCGGCCCTGAGGGCAGCTGGCTGTTTGACTGCAAGGTCACAGGTTGAATTTCCATGAGGCAAACCAATGTATCGAAGGGGCAGCTTTGGCCGTGTTGGCGCAGACCACAGCAGGTTTAATGTGCCACGACAAGAGGGATTTTAGACTACATCGCCCGAAGTTCGGAAATTGGACCGCACATGGGCAACAAACATGCTGCGAATTTGCCATTGTTGGCCCTTCGACCACTGGCTATAGATATGGCTGGCGCAGCACTTTTGATGCGCCGGGTAATTAAGTGCAATCACATTAAATCGGAGAGAGACGATGACTGAGTGGCAAAAATCTGACTGGCGGAGCAAGCCCAGGGTTCAGATGCCCACATATCCAGACGCCGCAAGCCTGAAGGCCGTCGAGGATCGTCTCGCATCGTATCCACCTTTGATTTTTGCGGGCGAAGCACGGCGTTTGCGCAACGAGCTTGCCGCGGTGTCCCGTGGAGAGGCGTTTTTGCTTCAGGGCGGCGATTGCGCCGAAAGTTTTTCGGAGTTTAAGGCCGACAATATCCGCGACACTTTCAAAGTAATGTTGCAGATGGCAATGGTTTTGACATTCGCGGCCAAAGTACCGGTCGTGAAGGTTGGCCGCATGGCGGGCCAAATGGCCAAGCCGCGTTCGGCCGATATGGAAACCGTTGGCGGCGTGGAATTGCCAAGCTACCGGGGCGATATCATCAACGGATTTGAGTTTGACGAAGCAAGCCGTGTGCCCGACCCCAAGCGGATGGAGCAGGCCTATCTGCAGGCCGCAGCGACACTGAACCTGTTGCGTGCATTCTCAACCGGCGGCTTTGCCGATATTCATGCGGTGCATGCCTGGACCCTCGGGTTTACCGGCGCGCCAGAGGCCGAAAAATATCGGCACATGGCCGGACGGATCAGCGACACCCTCGATTTCATGAGTGCCGCTGGCATCCGCGACGAAGCCCATAACGCGGTTGAGACCGTGGATTTTTATACCTCGCACGAGGCCCTTTTGTTGGAATACGAAGAGGCGCTGTGCCGTTTGGACAGCACCACAGGCCGCATGGTCGCGGGATCTGGCCATATGATTTGGATCGGTGACCGCACCCGCCAGCCAGACGGGGCGCATGTCGAGTTTTGTAAGGGCGTGCAAAACCCAATTGGCCTCAAGTGTGGTCCGTCAATGACAAGCGGGCATTTGAAATCGCTGATGTCGACGCTTAACCCGCAAAACGATCCCGGTCGCCTCACCCTGATTGCGCGGTTCGGCGCAGGATCCGTGGGCGAACATCTGCCGCGCCTGATCAAAGCGGTGGAGGAAGAGGGGGCCAATGTCGTCTGGACCTGTGACGCGATGCACGGCAATACGATCAAATCGACAAGTGGGTACAAGACACGACCATTTGAATCCGTGTTGCGCGAGGTGAAGGAATTTTTCGAAATTCACAATGCCGAAGGCACGATCCCCGGCGGCGTTCATTTCGAGATGACTGGACAAGACGTGACCGAATGCACCGGCGGCG
>JALZWD010000422.1 GCA_023300365.1 Flavimaricola sp.
CCGGACAAAAACGTGCCAATCATCGTCTCGCGCTTGGCCAAGGTATAGGCGCCGGTTTCGGCCATCACGGGCACAAAACTGCGCCCCTGCGCCGTCGCAACCCACACCCCGTCTGCTTGGGACAAAATCACAACTTGAGGGCCGTGGCCCAAGATCCGGTCCAAGGCTTTGGCAGGGTCATCGCTGCCAAACAAAAGAACCGCCTCGACGGGCGTCAAAAACAAAATGTCTGCCCGCGCCGCCATCGCCACAAGCGACGACATGGCCGCATCTTCGGCCCAAAGCCCGGCCTCAAACACCGGGTCAAATGCGATCAATACCCCCGCGGCACGGGCCTGATCCACCGCAATCCCCGCCGCCATCGCGGCCCCGGCCGATTGCCCAAGCAGCCGCCCCGACAGGTGCAAAACCCGGGCCAGCGCCACATCCGCCGCCGCAAGATCACCGGGGCGAAACCGTTCCACCGCAATCTGTGTTCCTGTTGCATAGGCCGGGGCCTTGCGGGGGACAATCCAAAGCCCGTTTGAGGCGGTCTCATCTCGCCTAAGGGTGCGGGTCTCAACACCCGTTTGATGGCAAATTGCCAAAATGTCCGGCGCGGTTGCATCCATGCCCAAACGCCCGGCGATCGCCGCCTGCCCGCCCATGCGCGCCACGGAAATCGCAACATTCAGGGCATCCCCCCCGCAATCGCGCCCATAAAGCCCGTCAGCACGTTCCTCAAAACAGGCCCTAACCTCACCCAGAGCAAGCACATCCCATTTGGGTGTTTGCAGATCTGTCAAAACGGCCTCTCCGATCCATACTCCGATCAGAATAGGCCACTATGATGAACAGTCGATTAAGCTGGCAAGGCCCGGTGCACTAGGCCTCGGCCCAATCCCACTTAACGGTAAAGCTGCCCAAGACCTTGACGACATCCTCATCGCTCGCCTCGCCGGTCTTGGCGATTTGCGCCACCAAACCACGCCGCTTGCTCTCAAGAACGCTCGCCACATGCGCAGGCACGCCCGCATCGGCCAAGGCCGCATCAAACACCCGCGTAATCGCGGATTTCCGCAGCGCCGGCTTAAACACTTTTCCAACGGCTGTTTTGGGAAGCTCGTCCAAGATTTCCAAATGCTTGGGCCATGCCGCACGTTCGTGAATATGCTCCTTGGCATAAGCGCGCAGCTCTTCGCGGTCGATCTGTGCGCCATCCACCAATTCCACATAGGCGGCCGGAACTTCACCCGCATGGGCATCAGGCTGGCCAATCGCACCGGCAAACGCCACCAATTCGTGGCCCGCCAGCGCCTCTTCGATCTCGGCGGGGTCAATGTTGTGGCCACCACGAATAATCAAATCCTTGGCCCGCCCAGTGATCCACAAATATCCATCCGCATCCAGACGCCCAAGATCACCTGTGCGCAGATATTGCACCGATGGCCCCAACACTGAATTCTCGCCCGGATAAAACAAATCCGCGTTCTTTGGCGCTTCGGTATAGGTCTTGCCGTCATAAACACCCGGGCTCGCCACACAAATCTCGCCCACCTCATCCACACCGCAATCGGTTTGGGTGTCAGTGGCCACAATACGCACATCCGTATGCGGAAACGGGATGCCAATCGACCCAACCCGCTTCTCGCCGTCAGGCGGGTTGATCGACACCAAACATGTTGCCTCAGTAAGGCCGTAGCCCTCGCAAATGGTCACACCCGCGGCCTTCTCAAACCGTTTATAAAGCTCAAGCGGCAAAGGCGCCGATCCACAAAACGCCAACCGCAACGACGAAATATCCGCATTCACCGGCCGCTGCATCAGGGCCGACATCGCCGTGGGCACGGTAATCACAAACGTCACCTTCCAACGTTCAACCAGCTTCCAGAAATTATCAAACACCCCGTCGCCACGATATCCCTGCGGCGTTGGAAACACGATATGCGCCCCCGACCCAAGCGAGGCCCCCATCGCCACAATCGTCGCAAACACATGAAACAACGGCAAAGGACAAATCTGCACGTCCTCTTCGGTGAACAACAAACGGTCGCCCAACCACGCGTTATAAATGATGCCCGAATACAAATGCTGCACCACCTTGGGCATGCCCGTCGTCCCACCAGTGTGGAAATAGGCCGCGACACGGTCGGCCTTGCTGTCCTCGAATGTCAAATCCGTCGGCTGCGCATCAATCGACGGGTTAAACTGGATCACCCGCGCCTTATGCGTCACCGCCACCTTGGGCCGGATCAACGGCACAATCAGCTTCTTCACACCGCTCAGATACCGCAGCAAATCCACCTCAACCACGGTCTGCACATTGGGCGCCAGCGCCACGGCCTCGGCCGCCTTTTGCGCCACATCCGTCTTGGGGAATGCCCGCAACGTCACCAACACCTTGGCCCCCGTCTCGCGCAGGATTGCACCGATTTGCTCGGCCTCGAGCAGTGGGTTGATCGGGTTCACAATCCCCGCCACCTGCCCGCCCAAATAGGTCAGGATCGTCTCGGTGCAATTGGGCAAAAGATACGCCACAACATCGTTCTCACCAACGCCCAGCTCGCGAAACAGGTTCGCTGTCTGCGCCGTCTTTTCTTGCAACTCACGCCACTTCAGGGTCTCGGCCTTGGCCTTGTCATCCGAAAACATCTGGAACGTCACCGCACTGCGCCCCGCATGGGCGCCGGCCGTGCGTGAAATCATCTCCCACGTGGTGGTGGGCATGTCGCGATCTTCCCACAGGCACTCTGCCTCAATCGCATTGCGATCTGCTACGGACCCAAATGTCATGTCGTCAATCCTCCGCTTAGGGGCCCGCCACTGCGCCACCCTATTCTCCCTAAACCCTACCATGAGACCGACAACCGCGATAGGCAAACGTGACGCGGCGACAAATGCGACAAACACAGCCCGCGGTGAACGATTGCCGTGCCAGAGGTCGCCCAAGGAAGCAAAAAGACCCACAGAGCCTCAGACCAAAAAGAAATAACGCCCAAGCCCGTAGAGATACAATACCGTGAAAACCATGTTGATGTATTTCAACTGCCGCTCTCCATGGAGCCAAGCACAATACATCCAGATAAGACAAAACGGCAGGCTCAATAGCATTGCAAACAATTGCCAACCCTGCACAACGGATATGGTGCTGGCCATTCCCAGGCCGAATGCGAACCACTTCAATCGCTGTTCATAAACAGCAAAATCCATCAGCTTCATATTTTAAATCTCTTGATTATGTCCGCCGTAAACCCGGCGCGTGACAGGGCTCGCATACTCCGAAAAAAGGCATTTTTCAAGCATCTGCCGCTCAGTCAACGGGCTTATGGCGCCGATATCGGAACAATCACCCCTAGCGCTTGCGCCCAAACACAAACACCTCGTCATTAAACCACAGGCCGCCATAGCGGCGCAAAATATCGCCCGTGATCTCTAAATGCCGCACGCCCGTATGCGTCTCTTCAATCCGCGCGTCATCAATCTGCGCCACATAGGTCGCCGCGTTCCACGCCGCAAAAAGCGTCGATGTGCCGATCGACGGGCCCACTTCTTCGGGCAATGTATGCATTTGATAGGAAATGAGGGCATCGCCACCGCGCGGCACTTCTAGATCAAAATCAACCACCTCATCACCCAATTCGTCCCGCACCGCCTCAACCAAGGCATAGCGGTCTACGGGGAACAATTCTTCTTCCCCCCAAATTGCTGTGATGATCTCTTCGCCGGGATCATTCCCCGCCGATTGCGCAACCATCATGCGCCCGCCCGGGGCCAATGCCCGCAACAAAGGCGAAATAACCGTTCGCGCCTTAAGCTCCGCCGAGGTCCGCGCCCGCCATGGCTGCGAGGCGACAACAAAATCAAAATCCGCTTCCGCCTGCCCCTCTTTGGGGATCACGTCATCCAACAAAAACGCGTGGTCCTCACGGTAGATCACCAAAACCGAGGGCGTCACATACAAAGGATTGCCGGTCTTGGCCGAAGATTTCACCTGCCAATTGTCTACCAATGTCGGATCAAGTGCGCGCAATTGCTCGGCAAACCCAAACGAGCTGTCTCCCGTCAGGGCCACCTCGGTCCAATTTACCTCCGCCCCCGAATTGGGGCGCAGCCATGGGGCTTCGGCATAAAAAAGGTTGGTCATCACAATGCACGACGCCGGATGCTCGACCAAACGATCTGGCAATTTATCAAGCGACAGCCGCAGGTCCTCAAGGCTGATCTCTTTGCCCACCACATAAACCGGCACATGCGGGTGGCGTTGGTGCAATGCGCGCATAATGTTGGACAAAACCGTGCCATCCCCCATGCCCGCATCAAACAAGCGAAACGCAGGCGGCCGTGGCGTCAGATGATCCAACTCATCCGCCGCACGTTCCGACAGTTTCCATTTTTCATTGGTGGTTGTGACAAAGGCCAAATACTTTTGCCGATTGTCATAAAAGCGGAACGGTTTATCACTCATTTCGGGGCCTTTCCGCTATTGGGCTGCGGTCTCATCTCTCACGTTATTGGCGTGGCAAACAATGTGTTAAAATTCTGAATATCATTAAGTTTCATGCACTTAAACCCATGTCCAAGCTTGGACACCTGTCTCAAGGCGCCCGGCAGCCTTGAATATCCACCGCCACATCCCCTCCCAAAACAGTGATCCTGACGGCCGAACGATCCACCGCGAACCCCTCGCCCGTAACATGCACCATCTGAACCGAAGCCGTGATAACATCGCCCCGCCGCACCATCTCAGGCTCACTCACCCAGACCTGAGGATCGCCCGCTTCGATCACAACCTCCTCGCCGCCCGCCAGCGCCGGCATCGTGATTTCCGCGTACAAATTCATCCCGTATTCCGACGGGCTGGCCGCGCAAGAAACCACACCAACCCCCGCCTCCTCGGCCCGCAAAGGCCGGTCAACCAGCGCCGCTACGATCAACGGATCACGCCGCCCCCCCTCGGGCAAGACCTGATCAAAATTAAGCTGCGCGGGCACGCAAATCTCGTCACAAATCCCGATATTCATCTGCCCCGCCAAACGCATCTCGCCGTCCGTATCACGGGTCAACTCAACCGGCAAAATGACGCGGTCTTCATACCCAATCGAGCGCGTCCCATTTTGATAGAACACCTTCGGCACAGGCCACCGCAACTGCGCCGACGCGACATTGCTTGATCCTGAATAGGTCACCATCGGCGGAATTCCCGCATCCCCCGGCGCCCGCCAATAGGTCTTCCAACCCGGCGCCAACGTGACCGCGAGGGCGGCCATCTGATTGCCCGAACTGGTGGTCCAGCCGGGCAAAACCTCAATCGAAACGACATCATCAAGGCTTTGGGCCGCCACAGGTGCCGCCATCGCCATCGCAAGGAAACTTATCAAACCGCGTATCATCATGCCTTTGTCATCCCGCAAAGCGCCTGAAATGAAAAGTCACGTCTGCGCGAAAGCTTGTCATCTCGTGCAACCCGCAGCATCATTGCGCACATGACCGACCTCACCGGCCACCTCCTCGTCGCCACACCCGGCATGTCCGACCCGCGCTTCGCGGGCGCGCTCGTCTATCTGTGCGCGCACAGCTCTGAGGGCGCCATGGGGTTGATCATCAACAAACCAACACCGCAGGTCCGGTTTGCGGATCTTCTCGAACAACTTGAGATTAGCCACAGCGCGCCCCTCCCCGACCTGCGGATCCATTTTGGTGGCCCCGTTGAAACATCTCGCGGCTTTGTCCTGCACTCCGCCGATCACAGCACGGGCGAGGCGACCCTGAGGGTTGATGACGATTTCGCGATGACCGCCAGCATTGAGATCCTCACCGATATCGCCCAGGGCACCGGCCCACGCTCTTCGATGCTGACTTTGGGATATTCAGGGTGGGGGCCCGGACAGCTTGAGGCCGAAATTGGACAAAACGGATGGATGACAGCCCCCGCAACATCCGAGCTCTTGTTTGGCCGCGCGCACGAATACAAATGGGCTGCGGCCTTAAAATCCGTCGGCGTTGACCCCGCGATCCTTTCAACCGCCGCTGGACGGGCCTGAAGCCTCGCAAACGCTCAGCAAGGCGCACGCCTTACTCCGCCGCCGCGTCCCACATCCCTGAGGTAAACTGCAGCCGCGCCAACCGGGCATAAAGCCCCCCTTCGGCCACAAGGGTCTCATGCGTGCCTTGGGCGACGATCTCGCCATCTTCAAAAACCAAAATCCGGTCGGCTTTTTTCACCGTCGCCAAACGATGCGCCACAATGAGGGTTGTCCTGTCTTTGGACAGTTTTTCGACCGCCTTCTGCACCGCCACTTCGCTTTCTGCATCCAGCGCCGAGGTTGCTTCATCAAGCAACAAAACAGGCGCATCGCGCAAAATCGCACGCGCGATTGCAATGCGCTGCTTTTGCCCGCCCGAAAGCATCACGCCCCGCTCGCCAACATAGCTGTCGTAGCCATCGGGCAGCGCCACCAAAAAATCATGCGCCGCCGCCGCGCGCGCCGCGTCTTCTACTTGGGCATCTGTCGCATCGGGTCGGCCAAAACGAATATTCTCGCGAGCCGTATCGGCAAAAATAACGGGGTCTTGTGGCACAAGGGCAATGTCGCGGCGGAAATCGGCACGGGCCATGTCGCGCAGGTTGATCCCGTCAAATTCAATGCTGCCGCTTTGCGGATCATAGAACCGTTGGATCAATTGAATGATCGTGGTTTTCCCCGCACCCGACGGCCCAACCAAAGCCACGGTTTCACCGGGCTTTACGTTTAGCGAGACAGATTTGAGGGCCGAGACGCCGGGCCTTGACGGGTATTGGAACGTCACATCTCGGAACCGAATGTCGCCTTGGCGACGCCCATCGGCTGCGGTTGTCGTGGCCGGGTCAATCACGGTGTCCTCTGCGCGCAGCAGCTCAACCAGACGTTCTGTTGCACCCGCAGCACGCTGCAATTCGCTCCAAACTTCGGTAAGTGCGCCGACGGCCCCTGCCACCATCACCGAATAGATCAAGAATTGTACAAGCTCACCGACGCTCATCGCGTCTTC
>JALZWD010000423.1 GCA_023300365.1 Flavimaricola sp.
CACAATGAATGCCTTCACACGACGCGCCGTCTTGCTTGGCACCGGGGCTATTGCCGGTGGGTTTGCCACTCGGAAAATGACCGCAAAAATCCCAAGCCTTGATGGTACACAATCATTGGTCCCCACCCTTTCCACAAACACGATGAATGACGCCAGCGGGCTCAGCCCCACACCCATTTTCAAACATATCACCCTCACCCAAGACCCTAACCAACAGCTGCGAACCAAGCTGCGCGCCGAACTCTCCGAGGCGCGCGCGAACGGGCGCGCGGTAAATGTCGGTGCCGCGCGGCATTCAATGGGTGGTCAAGCCATCCCCACGGATGGTCATGCCATCAGCTTTGAAAACGGCCTTGTCGAGATTGATACATCCGCCCAAAAAATGCGGGTGCATGCCGGGGCAAGGTGGCGCGATGTCATTGCCGCTGCCGATCCGCTTGGGCTTGGGCCGACGGTCATGCAATCCAACAACGATTTTGGCATCGCCGCCACCTTTTGCGTCAACGCCCACGGCTGGCCGGTCAAACAAGGGCCGATGGGCAGCACCGTGCATTCATTTGAAATGCTCCTACCCGATGGTGACGTGGTGGCCTGTTCGCGCAGCGAAAATCCAGACCTGTTTGGCATGACCATGGGCGGCTACGGCCTGACGGGTATCATCACACAAATGGACGTCAGCCTAAGCCCCAATCAACGCCTCATCCCAACCTTCCAAGACCTGCCCGCCCAAGACTTTGGCACAGAGTTTTTGGCGGCTCTTTCGGATCCTTCTGTCTCTATGGCTTACGGCCGTCTCAACGTCGATCGTGCAAATTTCATGCGAGATGCCTTGTTGGTAACCTACCGCCCGGACGCCAACCAATCCGACCTGCCCGCCGCCGCCGGCTCTGGTGTCGCGGCACAATTGGCAAGCCGTATTTACCGTGGACAGCTTGGCCACGAAGGCATGAAACGCGCCCGTTGGTGGTTTGAAACACGCGCCGCACGCACCCTCGCCGGTGGCGCGACAACCCGCAACAGCCTCATCAATGAACCTGTGGCCACGCTCGATGACCGCAACCCAAATCGCACAGATATCCTCCACGAATATTTCGTCCCGCCAGAAAGGTTCACAGATTTCCTTGAGGTCTGCCGCGCTGTCATTCCCGCGTCTTTTCAAGAGTTTCTCAACGTCACGCTGCGCTTTGTCGACACCGACCCCGACAGCACGCTCGCGTATGCCGCAACCCCGCGCATTGCCGCCGTGATGTCATTCAGTCAGGAAATGACGGCCCGCGCCGAGGCCGATATGCGCCGCATGACCGAACGCCTGATTGACGGTATCTTGGGCGTGGGCGGCACGTATTATCTCCCCTACCGGCTCCACGCGACACCAGAGCAATTCCTGCGCGCCTATCCTCGCGCCGCTGAATTCGCCGCCGCCAAACGGAACATTGATCCCACCACCACATTGCGCAACGCCCTATGGGACAGATATCTGGAAACCCTATGACACTTTTACAAAAAATCTCTGGCGGATATTTCGTCGTCCTCCTTGCGGCTGCCGCGCTCAACTATTTGCCCGGTCTGACGGATGAACACGGGCTGGCGTTTGGTATCTTCGCGCTCGATTTATTTGATGATGCACTGCATTTGGTCTCGGCACTTTGGGCCTTGGCATCCGCAATTTGGGGGGCCCGCGCGAGCAAAGTCTTTCTTGTGCTTTTTGGCGCCCTCTACCTTGGCGATGGCGTCTTTGGCTTCTTCACCGGCTATGGCTACCTTGATTTCGGCATCTTCACCAATCCCTCCGAAGGCCTCTCCTTCACCCTGTTCCGCGTGCTTGCAAACCTGCCGCATATCGCACTGGGCGGTTTTGCTGTGTTCGCCGGGTTGCGTTGGGGGCGCGGCATTTGAAACGGGTCTTAAAATGGTTGGGCCTTGGGCTCGTGGTGTTGATTATCGGGCTGATTGCACCTGTTGGATATATCGAACTGGCCTGTCGCCCCTCCGGACAGGTTGATGCCTATACGCCAATCCTTCCACCCGAGGATCACCGCGCCGAAGGGCGCACCTTGCTCACCTATCCCGAATGGCACATCGTCCATGCCTATGATGACTATGCCGCAGTTATCGAAAACGATGATCCTCATGCGTATAACTATGCCTCCGCCATCGCAGGATTTTGGACATCGCTTTGCAGCCTATCCGACGCCTCTGGCCCTCACGGCGGCTTTCCAAGCGCATTCAAACAAACAATCTATACAATCGGCGTAAGCTTCACCGCCGAACTCTTGGCCAAGGCTGCCTACGAAGAAACTCTTGGCCGTGCCGCCACATGGATACGCGGGCCGTCTCGCTCTTTGCTTGATGATCTGTCCGCGCAACAAGCCCGAGAATACAGCCGCTTTTTGCAGCAAGTCCCGTGGTACAAATGGGATTTTACAGCCGACCGCACGGCTCTCAACGACACAGCAAGCGCCGACTGGCGAGACCGCGAACGCCGCCTGTCGCTTGGTTTGGAATATGCCGTCAAAACACGCTATGCACGCGTCATCGCCGCCGCCGTCGCCAACATGGAACCCGACGCGCTGCAACTGCGCATGATTATCACCGATATGACCGAGGCAGAGTTAAGCACATTCCCCGGTGTGCGCATCGTCCAAACCCGCCCCGAAGGCATCGAAATCGAAACCCCACGTTACCGAGAGTTAACGACTTTATTGCTTGATATGGCATCCGCTGGGGCGAACTTTACCGAAATCGCGGGCAACGACGACATCATGTTTACGCTCATCTCCGACACCCCCAATTTAACAGATGCGCTCCATTCCTTCGCGCGCCAAGGCTACCAAGACCATCGCCACCTTATGCTCGTCGACGTTCCCAACTTGGCCCAAACCCTCCGCCAACTCGACAGCCAAAGCATACAGATTGAGCATATCCATGACTATTAAGGCTTGGCTTGGCTCCCTATGTCTCGTTGTGATCGGTTGGCTCGGCATTCAGGCAACCGTCATGCGCCTGTCCGATATCGCACCCGGGGCAATCGCACTTGTCCCGCCAAGCGGGCTCGGCTCTGGATTGCCCCCAGACATCACCATCGTCGGAGCAGGCCCTTACTGGATCTCGGTTCAATCTGATGAACCCAACCTGGCAAAGACGCTTTACGCACAAGGCGCTTTATTGGTCCTCCCCGCAGGCCTACCCGGATGCCTGCCTTTGCCGTCCTAAGGCAGCCGCGTCTCATGCTCCAAAGGAAGCAACAGCGTCACCGTCGATCCCTCCCCCACGCGGCTCTCAATGGTCATCTTGCCGCGATGATGGCCCACGATATGTTTCACAATCGCAAGACCCAAACCGCTCCCCCCAACATCCCGAGACCGATGGTCATCAACCCGGTAAAACCGCTCGGTCAAACGCGGAATGTGATGGGCCTCTACGCCGGGGCCCTTGTCCATAATCACAATCGAAATATACGCACTGCCCGTGTCTGATACCGGCGCCACCACACATCCCGCGACGCGCACCACTCCGCTTGCATCGCTATACCGCACAGCATTTTCAACAAGATTGCGAATGGCTCTAACGATCTCATCCGCATCGCCCTGAAATTGGATCGGCGCTTCGGGCACAACCGTCTCAATACGAACGCCCCTTTGCCCCGCAAGGATTTCCAAAGGCGCACAGGCGGCCGCAATAAGAGATTGCAAGACAACAGTTTGATCTGGCGTCCGCCGTTCGTTCACCTCGACACGCGAAAGCGTCAAAAGATCATCGACAAGGCGCTTCATCCGCTCAACCTCACTGGTCATAACCGGCAAAAACTGCGCCAACGCCCCATCATCGCCCTCACAAGTCTCCAAAATTCCAGAGATCGCCGTCAATGGCGTCCTAAGCTCATGCCCAAGGTCGGCGGCAAAATTCTGGCGCATCTCGACGGCTGCGGCGGTTTCATTCATGTCTTGCAGACACAGCAAAATCTCGCCTTCCCCAAGAACCGAACCCGTCACATTAAAGGTGCCTTTGTCTCCGCCCCGAAACGCAAGCACGGTCGATCCACGCGCGCCCGTGGCCCTTATGGTCTCGATCAAATCAATCAGATTGGCTTGCCGAAAAACGGTCAGGTAACTGCGGCCAATTCCCAATTGCGCAAACAATGTCGCCGATGCCGCATTTGCCCCCACCAAGGTGTCATCAGGGCCAATAACAATCGAAGGCACAGGCAGCGCCTCTAAAAACTCATAGGCCACGAAATCCCCTCCGGTTTGCACACCCTCCTAGCGCAGATTGCCAACCAATTCGAGAGGTCGGCAGAACCTTGATCGAAAAAAGGGGGCACAAAAGACGCTGCAACAAAACTGTTACAAAATCTTCGCATGACCGATACATTGGCTTGCTACGTCGTTCTCACCGTCAAGTCGGCGGCAGATCAAGTTGGAACAGACATGCTGACCAAAAATCTCCTCATGGCCGCCTCGGGCCTCGTGCTAGCGTCCCCCGCAATTGCGCGGGATGAAATCCGTATCGTCGGATCTTCAACAGTTTTCCCCTACACTCAGGCGGTCGCCGAGAATTTCACCAACGTCACAGGCTCCCCCTCGCCGATTGTCGAATCCACCGGCACCGGCGGCGGCATGAAGATTTTTTGTGGTGGCATCGGCGAAGGCTTTCCCGATGTAACGGGCGCGTCGCGCGCAATGAAGCCCTCCGAATTTGAGCTTTGCGCCTCAAACGGTGTCGACGACATCAGCGAAGCCCTCATTGGTTTCGACGGGCTCTCCATTGCCGTGTCACGCGGAAGCGACGTTGAGTGGGACTTGACCTTGCAAGACATCTACCTTGCCCTTGCCGCTCAGGTTCCCGTTGATGGCGCATGGGTCGATAACCCCTACCAAACATGGGCCGACGTAAACCCCGATCTGCCTGCGATTGATATTTTGGTCTACGGCCCGCCCCCAACATCCGGAACCCGCGACGCCTTTGTCGAGCTTGCAATGCATGTCGGATGCGAACACCTCAGCTTTGTGCAAGATGGCGGTTTTGACACAGACTGGATCGCCGACAATTGCTCACGGATGCGCCAAGATGGCCCCTTTGTCGAAGCTGGCGAAAACGACAACCTGATCGTCCAACGTTTGAACGCCGATGAAACCGCCTTGGGCATCTTCGGGTTTTCCTTTCTCTACGAAAACTTTGATGTGCTCCAAGGTGTCGAAATCGAAAGTGTCGCCCCCTCAATCGAAACGATCGCGGATAAATCCTACCCAATCTCGCGTCCACTCTATGTGTATTTCAAAAATGCACACCGCGGCGTGATTCCCAACCTTGAGGAATTCGTCGAAGAATACATGTCCGACGATGCCCTCGAACAAGACGGCTATTTGGCCGAACGCGGCTTGGTCGCTTTGTCCGAAGATGCCCGTTTCGATCTCCAAGACACTGTCTTGGACGCCGTTTCCATGGAGACACCCTAACGTCCCTCAAGAACGCCGGGCCTATTCTAGGTCCGGCAACCAAGGTGCCCAATCGACATGACCCTCCTGCCCTTCTCACTTTTGCTCATCGGCGCAGTGTTTGCCTATTTCATCAACCGCCGCGCCGCATCCGTGTTGCGGGCTGGCGGCCAGCAATTGCACTCAAGCCCCGGATACCACGGGCTTTATGCCGGGCTCTTGGTGGTCATTCCCGTGCTCGCCCTAACGCTTGCTTGGATGTTTCTTGATGGCCCCATCATTGACCGGGTCGTGGTGTCCGAACTGCCCCAAGGCACGGCCACCAACAACGGTCTTGTCCTCACTGAAATCAAATCGCTCGCGGGGGGGCGGGTTTTTGGCGAACCCGAGCCTTGGAAACAACTGGCCGCAAACCGTCTCAACGAATTGCGCGGCCTTTCGGCCAACCTGCTTTTGGCCTCAATCTTTGGATTGTCCCTCACCATTCTCGGCTTTCGGCGCATGCGTCTGCGGTCCGAATTTCGCGCCCGCCACGGCACCGAGCGTTTGATCCACGGCCTCATGGTGTTTTGCTCTGCCGTGGCGATCCTCACCACCATCGGCATTGTCTTTGCCCTGCTGTTTGAAACCATCAAGTTCCTGAACAAAGTGCCATTAACCGAGTTCCTATTCGGCCTGAATTGGGAACCACAAATCCCGATCCGCGAGGATCAGGTGGCCGCCTCCGGCGCATTTGGATGGATCCCGGTTTTGGTCGGCACGCTCGTTGTCACGGTTGTGGCGCTCACGGTGGCGGTGCCCACCGGGCTGCTCGCCGCCGTCTATCTCAATGAATTCGCCCACCGCAAATTTCGCGCGGTCGCCAAACCCCTGCTTGAAATCCTCGCAGGTGTGCCAACCGTGGTTTACGGCTTTTTTGCCATCCTCGTCATCGCGCC
>JALZWD010000424.1 GCA_023300365.1 Flavimaricola sp.
GAAGACGAAATCGCCCAAGCCATCGTCTTCCTCGCCTCCGAAAAAGCCAGCTTCATCACAGGCCAGCTATTGGCAGCAGACGGCGGCTTCGAGGCCACAGGCATTGGGCTTCCGGCACTGCGGCAATAAAAAATGGCCCCACCGTCACCAGCAGGGCCACCCAAACTTTAATGCACCACCGCATCATCCGGCGGCTGGCGGTTGCTCGTGGACACACGGTCCCCCACCAGCAATCCATCCGGCCCCGCACGCACCGTCACCGCGTCGCCATCGGCAACGTCTCCGGCCAACAGCATCTCGGCCAACGGATCCTGCAACGCCCGCTGAATAACCCGCTTTAAGGGGCGCGCGCCAAACACCGGATCGTATCCCTCATCGGCCAGCCACACCTGCGCATCCGCATCCAGATCAAGCGTGATCTGACGCCCCGCAAGCCGCTTGGCCAACCGCGCAAGCTGGATCTCAACGATCCCGCCCATATCCTCGCGGCCCAGACGGTCAAAGATGATGGTCTCGTCCAAACGATTAAGGAACTCGGGCCGGAAATGCCCACGCACCGCCTCCATCACATCGCGCTTGGCATCCGCCGCATCCGCCCCATCGGGCAATTGCGAAAGCGCCTGCGCCCCAAGGTTGCTCGTCAGGATAATCAACGTCTGCTTGAAATCCACAGTCCGCCCCTGACCATCGGTCAACATACCATCATCAAGCACCTGAAGCAGGATATTAAACACATCCGGATGCGCCTTCTCAACCTCATCAAACAGCACCACCTGATAGGGTCTGCGCCGCACGGCTTCGGTCAAAACACCGCCCTCGTCATATCCAACATAACCGGGGGGCGCACCAATCAGGCGGCTCACCGCGTGTTTCTCCATGAACTCAGACATATCAATGCGCACCATCGCGCTGTCATCATCAAACAAGAACTCGGCCACCGCTTTGGTAAGCTCGGTCTTGCCCACGCCCGTCGGCCCAAGGAACAAAAAGCTGCCCAAAGGCCGCCCCTCGTCGTTCAACCCCGCACGCGCACGGCGCACCGCATTGGCCACCGCATGCACCGCACCCTCTTGGCCGATCACGCGGCGGTGCAGCCCCTCTTCCATCCGGAGCAGCTTCTCACGCTCGCCTTCAAGCATCCGGCTCGTCGGAATACCCGTCCAACGCTCCACCACTTCGGCAATCTGCTCGGGCCGCACGGCTTCTTCGACCATCAGCGCCTCCGAGGTCTCCTCGGCCTGCGCCAACTGCTTCTCAAGCTGCGGGATCACCCCATAAGACAGCTCTCCCGCTTTGCCCAAATCGCCCTCGCGCTTGGCAATCTCCAACTCGGCCCGCGCACGGTCCAACTGCTCTTTCAAAACACGCCCGCCCTCAAGACGGTCGCGCTCTGATTGCCACTGCGCCGTCATCGCGCCGGCCTTTTCGCGCAACTCGGCCATCTCTTTCTCAAGCTTCTCAAGCCGCGCCTGCGAGGCCTTGTCGTCTTCCTTCTTCAACGCCTCGGCTTCGATCTGCATCTGCAAAATCTGCCGGTCCAGCGCATCGAGTTCCTCGGGCTTGCTGTCCACTTCCATCCGCAAACGCGACGCGGCCTCATCGACCAAATCAATCGCCTTATCGGGCAGGAAACGGTCGGTGATATAGCGGTGCGACAGCGTCGCCGCAGAGACCAACGCGGCATCCGAAATCCGCACCCCGTGATGCAGCTCGTACTTCTCTTTGATGCCGCGCAAAATCGACACCGTGTCCGAAACCGTCGGCTCGGCAATCACCAAGGGCTGAAACCGCCGCGCAAGGGCTGCGTCTTTCTCTACATACTTGCGATACTCATCCAACGTCGTCGCACCCACACAGTGCAACTCCCCCCGCGCCAGCGCAGGCTTAATCAGATTGGCCGCATCCATCGCGCCATCGGTTTTCCCGGCCCCAACAAGCTGATGCATCTCGTCAATAAACAAGATGATCTCTCCGGCCGCATCCTCCACCTCTTTGAGAACCGCCTTCAAACGCTCCTCAAACTCACCGCGATATTTCGCACCGGCAATCAACGCGCCCATATCAAGCGACATCAGGCTCTTGTTGCGCAGGCTCTCGGGCACGTCACCATCGACAATCCGCAAGGCCAAACCTTCGGCAATCGCGGTCTTCCCCACGCCCGGCTCACCGATCAGCACAGGGTTGTTCTTGGTCCGGCGCGACAACACCTGCATCGCACGCCTGATCTCTTCGTCGCGGCCAATAATCGGGTCAATCTTGCCCTCACGCGCCGCCTCGGTCAGGTCCCGCGCATATTTCTTAAGCGCATCATACCCATCCTCGGCGCTCGCACTATCGGCCGTGCGCCCCTTGCGCACATCATTGATCGCACCGTTCAATCCCTGCGCCGTCACTTTGCCCGCCTCAAGCGCGGTCTTCGCGGGTGATTTCACCATCGCCAGCGCCATCAACACCCGCTCAACCGGTACAAAACTATCGCCCGCCTTGGTGGCAAGCTTCTCCGCTTCGGCCAAAACCTTGCCCGTCGCGCTGTCCATATAGATCTGTCCCGCATCGCCCGACACGGCGGCAATCTTAGACACAGCCACATCCACCGCCTCGCGCACACGCGCCACATCAGCACCGCTTGCCGCAATCAAATTGGCCGACAACCCTTGGTCATCATCCATCAACGCCTTGAGCAAATGTTCGGGGGACAGCCTTTGGTGGCTCTCACGCATCGCAATGGTCTGTGCGGCCTGAATAAACCCGCGCGACCGCTCCGTGAACTTTTCTAAGTTCATGGTTCTCTCCTTATATGCAGCACCCGCCAATCTCGGAACGCCCACTTTGCGGCACATCCCTGTTTCGGGCCTATAGGGTCCATGTGGGAAATCGCCGCGCTTTGTTCAAGATGCGGCGGCCAAGCGGCTAATAATCGGTAAATATCTGCCAAACTGCTGCCGTAATGTCGCGCCACACAAAACAATAGACCAACATTGGCTGCCGCCACCCAAACCGTATTGCCCTGGGGGAACCCACGTGAGACTCTCCCCTCATGCAAAGCCGAGCAAACGGCTACACAAAGGCAGCCTCAAGTCTGCTGAGTTTGAGAAGGATACAGACGTGACCAAGATTGATACAGTGAACGCCGCAATGGCCCAGGCGCCCTACTTTGCACTCACACCAAGCATGATCGCCAAACTGCGTCAGGCCGAAAAACAGCCTCAAAAACCTGCGTCCAAAGACGCCTAGGCCTACTGCGCCGTAAACGCCCCACAAAATCAGCGTCTGTTTGGCGCATGGTGCGGGGTACGACCCCCAACAAAACATCCCCATCGATGTGTCGTACAATGCGGCGCATGGATGTCGCGCACCCCTCTGCGCCAGCCGCCGCAATCGCGGCCATCCCCGCCTCCCTTGTATGCCGCCAAACTATCGGGCAAACCCTGCAAAACCTCCGCATAAGGGACACCGCCCATGTCAGACGACCGCCTCATCCTCGCAATGGACGTCCCCAACGCCCTCGCTGGCCTCAAACTGGCCGAGGATCTGGGCGACGCGGTCTCGTTCTATAAAATCGGTCTGGGCATGCTCACCGGCGGCGGTCTGGCCTTGGCCAACGAGCTCAAGGACGAACACGGCAAGAAAATCTTCCTCGACATGAAGCTTTTCGATATCCCTGCCACCGTCGAGGCCGCCGTGCGGGGCCTTGCCTCGTTCAACCACGAATTCCTCACGGTCCACGGCGATCCGTACGTGGTCCGCGCCGCCGCCAACGGGGCTGCGGGCACCAACACCAACATCCTCGCCGTCACGATCCTCACATCGCTTGACCGCGCCGACCTTGATACAGCCCTCATCAAACCAGGCGAGATCGTCGATCTGGTCCAAGAACGCGCAGGCCGCGCCTTTGAAGCGGGCGCCAACGGCATCATCTGCTCGCCCCAAGAGGCCGCCCTGATCCGCGCCCTGCCCGAAGCGGACGGCAAACGTATCGTTACCCCCGGCGTGCGCCCCGCAGGCGCCGACAAAGGCGACCAAAAACGCGTGATGACCCCATCGCAAGCGATTGCAGCCGGCGCAGACCACGTCGTCGTCGGCCGCCCGATCTGGAAGGCCGACAACCCCAAAGCCGCCGCCCAAGCGATCACCGCCGAGATGTCCTCACCTCAGGCCGTCTCGCCCAATAAAATGCACTAAACAAAACCCCCGCTCCAAAGCCAAAACGCAAGCGAACTTGACCGAACGGCGGCTATGCGGGACGAAGCTGTCGTTCATTGTTGCACGCAACCACGTTTCAGATGTGGTGATATGATGCATCCTACAACGGGCAAGCAGAGAAGCTCC
>JALZWD010000425.1 GCA_023300365.1 Flavimaricola sp.
TAAGCCACGCGCCTGTGCTTGATCTGTGGTTTGGACAAGGCGGCCTAGTCTTCTTCGGGTTCAAATTCTAAGGCGACGCCGTTGATGCAGTAGCGCAGGCCCGTTGGGGCGGGGCCGTCTGGAAAGACGTGGCCAAGGTGCGCATCGCAGCGGGCGCAATGTACCTCGGTGCGTTTCATAAAAAAGCTGCGGTCGGTTTGCTCGCCGACCATTTCGGGATCAACGGGGGCATAAAACGAGGGCCAGCCTGTGCCGCTTTCGAATTTGGTCTCGGCGTCAAACACCGGCTGTCCGCAGCAGACACACATGAATGTGCCCGCCTCTTTGGGGAAGTTGTCGTGCGAGTGGGCGCGTTCTGTGGCGTGTTTGCGGGTGACTTTGTAGGCCAGATCACTGAGTTGGGTTTGCCATTCGGCGTCGGATTTGATGACTTTGTCCATGGGCCTGTCCTTTTGCTTGGGCGTACCCTTAGATAGGGCGCAGATGGGGTCACGCCAAGGGAGCCGTTTTTCGCCGTGAGTATGTTGATGACAAAGGGACGCTATGTCGTGCGCGTGGCTGTGACCCGTGCCGAAGTGCGGCGGGCGCAGCGGTTGCGGCATCTTTGTTTTCGCGGAGGGCCGGGTGTGGATGCGGATCGGTTTGATGATCTGTGCGAGCATGTGGTGATTGAGCGGGCGCGGGACGGCCGTGCGGTGGCGTGTTTTCGCGTGATGCATATGGCGTCGGCGCGTGAGGCGGGGCGCGGGTATGCGGGCGCGCAGTATGATTTGCGTGGCTGGGCCGGGCAGGCGGGGCCTGTGTCCGAGCTGGGCCGGTTTTGTTTGCACCCGCAGGTTATGGATGCGGATGTATTGCGTGTGGCGTGGGGGGCGTTGGCGCGAATCGCGGTGGATCGTGGGGTGCGGGTTTTGTTTGGGTGTTCGTCGTTTGAGGGGGTGGATATTGCCCCGCATGCGGCGGCATTGGTGGCGTTGCGTGAAAAGTATTTGGGGCCCACGGACCTGCGCCCGGGTGTGATGGCGCGTGAGGTTGTGCATTTGGCCGATGTTGCGGGCACGCCTGCGATGGCGGGGATGCCGCCGCTTTTGCGGAGCTATCTTGGGATGGGCGGATGGGTTGGCGATCATCTGGTGGTGGACCGGGATCTTGGGTCTTTGCATGTGTTTACGGCGCTTGATTTGGCGGTGATCCCGGCACGGCGGGCGCAGGCATTGATGGCCTTGGCCGAGTAAACGCGCTTGCACCTTTTGGATGCGGCCCCTAGCAGGGCGTTATGGCACGTACACCTCTTTTGCAATTGAATGATATTTCGCTGACCTTTGGCGGCGATCCTGTGTTTTCCGAGTTAGGGCTGACGGTTCAGCCCGGCGACCGTGTGGCCCTTGTGGGGCGCAATGGATCGGGGAAGTCCACGTTGATGAAGGTGATGGCGGGGTTGGTTGAGGCCGATCGCGGCACCTGTATCGCGGCGCCGGGTGTGAGTGTGGGGTATATGGAGCAAGACCCGACGATGGAGGGGCACGCCACTTTGGGTGATTATGCGTCAAGCGGGCTGGACCTTGGGGAAAGCTATAAGGTTGATGTGGTCGCCGAGGGTCTGAAGTTTGACCCGGCGCGTGATGTGTCGGTGGCGTCGGGCGGTGAGCGGCGGCGGGCGGCTTTGGCGAAGCTGATGGCAGAAGCGCCGGAGTTGATGTTGCTGGATGAGCCGACGAACCATTTGGATATCGAGGCGATTGCCTGGCTTGAACGCGAATTAAAAGACACCCGCGCGGGCTATGTTTTGATCAGTCACGACCGGGCATTTTTGCGTGAACTTACGCGGGCAACCCTATGGATTGATAGGGGAGTTGTGCGACGCAGCGAGGATGGATTTGACGGGTTTGAGGCCTGGCGCGACAAGATGTGGGAAGACGAGGATATGGCGCGCCACAAGCTTAACCGCAAAATCAAAGCCGAGGCGCGGTGGGCCGTGGAGGGCATTTCGGCCCGGCGCAAGCGCAATATGGGGCGCGTGCGCGCGTTGCAGGAATTGCGGGCCGAACGGGCGGGCCAGATCAAGCGGCAGGGCACGGCGGCGATGAGTTTTGAGGGCGGGCAATCGTCCGGGCGCAAAGTAATTGAGGCCGAGGGGCTGGCGATTTCTTATGACAAGCCGATTGTGCAAAACCTGTCGATCACCGTCCAGCGAGGCGACCGGGTTGCCTTTGTTGGCCCCAACGGCGTGGGCAAGACGACCGTGTTGAAGATGTTGTTGGGGGAGACCACGCCGGATGCGGGCACCGTCAAGCACGGGACCAACCTGTCGGTGGCGGTGTTTGACCAAAACCGCACGGCGCTGGACCCAAATATGTCGCTTTGGGATTCGCTCACGAGTGATCCGGAGATGGGCGTTTCGGGCAAGGCCGATCAGGTGATGGTGCGCGGCAACCCCAAGCATGTTGTCGGATACCTGAAAGAATTTTTGTTTGATGACGGGCAGGTGCGTGCGCCTGTGCGGTCGCTTTCGGGCGGGGAAAAGGCACGGTTGCTTTTGGCCAAGTTGATGGCGCGCGA
>JALZWD010000426.1 GCA_023300365.1 Flavimaricola sp.
TAGGCGTGCAGTTGCAGGTAGAGGCCGTTCATCAGGCGCAGAGGCTTGAACTCGTCCTCGGTGAGGGATCCATCGATGCGGCGCTCGACTTGTGCGCGAAATTCTGAGACGCGGTTGCGGACAAAAGCGGTGTCGAAGTCATTGTAAGTATACATGGATTAGATCTCCACCTGTTTGCCGTGGGCATAGTTTGAGGGACCGCGTGTGCGGAATGTTTCGCGGAAATGTGTTGGTACGGGGCCGTCTAATGATGGCGATGCATCGGCGAGATAGGCGCCAACAACAGTCGATGCCTGGGCTTGGGCAAACGACAAGCGCGTGTCGGCGTAGTCCGCGTCCTTCATCAGTTCCGCATCGGCCATATCACGTGTCCATGTGTCGTTCGACGTCAGCCAAATCGCGTCCCCTTCGAGCAATGCGTTTGCTGTGACGACTTTTGGGGTGAATGCTTTGCTCATTGTGCAATCTCCTGTTGGGGAAGCGTTTCGACAACGTCGAGTGCGTGGCGCGGGGCCAGACCATAAAACGTGATGGCGGGGCCCGCGAGGTTTGCTTGCGTAAGAGTTGGTTCGAGTGCGCTGAGCGTGGTTGCCAAAATCCGTTGATCAGTGCGCGATGCATTTTCGATGATGGTCACGGGCGTATCCGGGTCAGCGCCGTGCATCAGCAGGCGGCCTTGAATGAAGCGGGCAGATTTCTTGCCCATGTAAATCGCAGCCACTTCGCCCTTTTGGGCAAGGGCGCGCCAATCGTGGTCGGCATAACCTTTGGTGTCATGGCCGGTGATGATCCGAAGTGCGGAATTGCGCCCACGTTTGGTGAAGCTTTGGTTAAGGGTCGCCACGGCCGCAGAGGCCGCCGTGATGCCTGGAATGATGCGGTACGAGATGTTGGCGGCTTCAACCGCTTCGATCTCTTCATCCAGCCGGCCAAAGACCGTTGGATCGCCGGATTTAAGGCGGACGACCTGTGCACCTTGGGATGCGTGTTTCACGATCAATGCGTCGATCTCGGGTTGTGAAGCTGATGGGCCGAAGCCTTCTTTACCCACGTCAATCATCACAGCCTCGCGGCGAGCCAATTCGAGGATTTCTGGCGTCACGAGACGATCGTAGATCACAACATCTGCTTCGTTCAGGGCATTGCGTGCCTTGAGTGTCAGCAACTCGGGGTCGCCCGGGCCGGAGCCCGTGAAGTCGACATGGCCTTGACGTTCGTCAGTTTTGAGGTGTTGTTCGAGCAGTGTCTCCAAGGCCGGTTGAACGGCGTCGACGCCACCAGCCTCGATTGCAGCGGGGCCGGCGCCAAAGTAAAATGCGGACCAGAAATCACGGCGTTTGCGGCCCATCGGCAGAGCATTTGCCGCCGTACGGAAGGCTTTGCCAATACGGGCGAGGGTGCCAAGTGTGGAGGGCAGGCGCTCTTCTAGGTCGGCTTTGATTGCGCGGGCGACCACGGGGGCTGCACCCTCGGTGCCGATGGCAATCGTCACAGGGTCGCGGTCAACAATTGCAGGTGTGATAAACTGGCTGTCTGAAAGATTATCGACGATGTTGACCATGGCGCATTCGCGGTGGGCGATGCGGGCCACACGTTGGTCTTCGACGTCGTCATCATTTGCCGCATAGAACAAAGCGGCGCATAGCGCATCGCCGGGCTCCATGGCGCGGGGGATGAGTGTGATTTTGCCCGAGCGCGCGAGGTTTTGGACGTCGGCGTTTGGATCGGCGGCAACAACGGTGATGTTTGCGGTGGTCTTGAGCAAAAGCCGCAGTTTGGCCATCGCACAGTCTTGGCCGCCGGACACAACGACACGCCGTCCGGCAAGGGCGACAAAGATAGGAAAGTGCTGCATGGCGAACCTCGCTTCTGATCTCTGCCTCTAATATAGAACTTTGTTCTGGTATTTTGCTATAGAAGCGGAGATATAAGGATGATTATTCCAATAAATGGACCTTTGTGGTCGTGGGTTCTAAATTTGAGAGGAAACAGGAATGGCGTTGCGACTTGATGATACGGATCGAAATATTCTTGTTGAGATGCAGCGGGATGCATCGCAATCCCTTGATGAGATTGCCAAGACTGTCGGCTCATCTAAGACGCCGGTTTGGAACCGCATTCGCAAAATGAAAGAGGCAGGCATCATTGGGCAACAGACCGTGATGCTTGATGCCGAAGCCCTTGGATTTGAAGCGACATTCTTTGTTTTGATCCGCACATCAGAACACGAAGCCGACTGGCAACAGGCGTTTCTGGCGGCATTGCAATCGCGGCCCGAGGTGCAAGAGGCACATCGTTTGGCGGGAGACATCGACTATATTCTAAAGGTGCGTGTTCGAAATGCCCGGGCCTATGATGTGTTTTATCAAGCCCTCATTTCGGAGGTGCGCGTTTTTAATGTGACTGCACTGCTGTCGATGGAGGAGATTAAGTCTAGTCTCGCATTGCCGCTATGATGTGACCATCAAGCGATCAAGGCCATGGAAATGGTACACATTTGCAAAACGAGGCTTTTGCGCCAGCCGCAGGTTGGGACAGCGTTCGAAAAGGACCGAAAGAGCGATTTGCAATTCCAAACGGGCCAGGGGTGCGCCGACGCAAAAGTGGATGCCGCCGCCAAAACTTGCGTTTGTTGGCCCGGTTCGAGCAGGGTCAAAGGTGTTTGGGTCGGGGTAGGCGTTGGGGTCTCTATTGGCTGCGGCCAAGAGGCATCCGACTTGATCTCCGCGTTTGAAAGTATGGCCTGCGATTTCAACGTCTTGGTAGACCCAGCGCGTAAACATATGCAGTGGGGGATCAAACCGTAGGATCTCCTCTACTGCTTGGAGGGATGATGCTGTTTGCCCGAGCCCAAGGAGTGTCGCGACGCCGTTGCCGAGGGTGTGCACAGTGGCCTCGTGTCCGGCATTTAGGAGAAGAATACAGGTCGAGACCATCTCGGCTTGTGAGAGTTTGTCCCCGTCTTCGCTGGCGTTGATCAGGTGCGATAATAAATCATCACTTGGGGCGCGCCGCTTGGCGTCGATGTGTTTGGCGATATAGGTTGCGAATTGTTCTGCGGCTTGGGCGGCGTTGGTCTCAATGGCGCGGGTACGTTCCGCTTGGTACATGGCGACCATCGCATTTGACCATGCGAGCAATTTTTCTGCGTCGCCCTCGGGCACGCCGAGTAGCCGGCAAATCACGATGACCGGGACCAAACGTCCGTAAAGTGCGATAAGATCAAACTCGCCTGCTGGAAACGTATCGATTAGGGTATGGCACAGGGCGCGAATATCCGGCTCAAGAGCGGTAATGCGGCGTGACGTGAATGCACGAAGGACCAAACCGCGCAACCTGGTATGGCTGGGGGGCTCTAACTCGAGCATAGAATGGGCCTCTATGTCGTAGAAGGGCTTGAGGTGCTCTGGGATTGGGGATGCCAATTCGGCGGGCATTTCGCGGCCCATAGTGCGGGCCTTGAGAAGTTTGCTCACGACGTCGTGGGACGTCGCGCAAACCATTTTGTAGTCGTTCCAGAAGAATAAAGGACCATGGGAACGCGCACGGTCATAGAACGCATATGGGTGTTGGACAAAGGCCGGGTCGGTTGGAGATTGATCGAGGTGTTCCATCCGTAAGGCATGAGGCCTGACCACATGCTTGGCAACCCAGAGCAGGGCCTTTGCTAGTTTGCGCGTTCTGTTTTGACCGGATGTTTTGCGAGCAAATTGAACTTGGTTTCTTGCTCGGTGACCTGTTCATTCTGGTTTCTTAGGTCTGACCAAATCCGAATTGACTGCATCTCGAGCTTTGACAGCGTTGATTTTAGAGACTGAGAATGGGCCGCGTAGACTGCCTTGAGGTGCCGTATGTCGCGTATGATGTCCTCAATGCCGGCCGTAAGTGGCGTGTCTTGACGCGTCGTGGGATCGGGCGTTTGAGGGACGCCGGTTCTGTCGATCATCGCGCGATCAGACAGGATTTTTGTTATGGACGTTCGCAACAGATCGGGACTGAGTTGGTCTTTGCTAATAAAGCTGTCGCAGGCGTCCCGCATGATTTGTGCCGAATTGTCGAGCTGTTCGTCGCCCGCAACCATAATAGTGGCACAGTCCGCATTGCTATGATGCGCACGCAAGCAATTGAGTGCGTCTTGCCCGGAACCAATCGGCAACCGGTAGTCTAGAAATGCGATATCGTAGTCATGAATGTCTATAAGGCTCACGAGGTCCGACAGGGTCGCCGCAACATCAATTGTAATCATCAAGCTACTCTCTCGGGCCATGCGTTCGATGCGACGTTGGTCAAACCGATTATCGTCCAAAAGAAGTGCTCGAATGGGAATTATCGGAGCAGCGGGAGAGGAATAGTCATCACGTGTGGTCATAGCGATTGGGAGCATTTTGCCTCACTTATCGAATCCGTTCTTGTCGATGCGGATGTTGTGCATTGCCGACTCTTAAACTGCCGTAAATTGGCCGAACATTCTAATATTCAAACCTTTGATTTATTAACGAAAAGTAAACCATCCGTTCCAAAAATCGGAACATCTTGCGTTAATTTCCCATTAGGGCTTGTTTGCTAGTTCGGTGTCACACCAAAGGCGAGAGTAACCATGATTCATACCAGTGCGCGTACAGTTCCAAGTCCATCGATGTCCCCTGGGGCACCACCAATACAAGATGAACTCGAAGACCTGATCTACTTGATAAGTCATGACTTAAGGGCGTCGTTGCGCGCCCTTCTCGAGGTGCCGCAATGGATCGAAGAGGATATTTATGAGCTTGGACACAAACTCCCTCAGACGTTAACTGACAATATCGCGATGATGAACACGCATACCAAGCGGTTGGACCGTATGCTCTGTGACTTGCTGGTTTTTTCTCGGGTCGGAAGGATGCAAAAGCGGGTGGATGTAGACCTTCAGGTTGTCTTTGATGAGCTGTTGGATCAGCTCCCAATCCCTAATAATGTGCAGGTTGATTGCGATTTTGCGTGGAAAGGGCTGCGGTTCGGAGAACGTGATATGGTTACACTCCTTTCAGCGTTAATCGGAAATTCGGTAAAACATCATGGTGGTGTGATGGATACCATTTTGATTCAGACGGCATGGGACGGGGCCGTGCCAGTCATGTATATATCGGACAATGGACCGGGGATTGAGGAAAAATTTCGCGAAATCGTCTTTGATATAATGCAAACATTGAAGCCCCGTGAGGAAATTGACGGCAGCGGCATGGGCCTCTCTATCGCGCGCAAGATTGCGTCACATTATGGAGGAACCTTACGTTTGATTGACCCAGTTTTCGAAGAGGGTACGACACTGCGTATTTCGTTTGGTGAGTTAAGTGCTTGATGCTGGCGTAAGGGGCGACATGCATCAGTTGCTTGCGTGGCACTAGAAAACGCGATCGTTCAGAAGTTTGTCTATGTCGACAGTCTGTGTTCTGCAATTTAGCAAACAGGTCTCCGAATGGCCGCTTGGCCGCGTACTGATCCGCGAAGTCGTGTCAAATGTTGCAAAGCCGCAATCGTTCGGTCTTCTTTCGGAAGTTGAGGCCAATCCGATGCATGCCACGACGAGACTGCTGATACTTATCTCAAGATACAGAGGTATATCTGTACCAGAATTTTGTATGGTTGCTTGCCCACTTGGCGGATTGATGCAGCAAGCCTATAAGGCTTCAGAAATCAAGCGGAGAGCAGCATGCGCCGAGCCACCATCGCCCGTAAAACGAACGAAACTGATATATCCGTAACCATCGATTTGGATGGCACTGGAGCCTATAGTAATGAAACGGGTGTTGGATTCTTTGATCACATGCTCGATCAGCTGTCGCGGCATGCCTTGATCGATTTAAGGATAAGCGCGGCTGGCGATACGCATATTGATGACCACCACACGGTCGAAGACGTGGGTATCGCTTTGGGGCAAGCGTTAGCCCAAGCTGTTGGAGAAAAACGCGGAATACGGCGCTATGGTGCCTGTAGTCTCGCAATGGATGACGCGCAGGTGCAATGCGCATTGGATTTGTCCGGTCGACCGTATCTTGTTTGTAACTTGGATTTTGGCGTTGCCCAAATTGGCTCCTTCGATACCCAATTGGTCCAAGAGTTTTTTCAAGCGTTTTCAACACACTCTGGGATGACTTTGCACATTGACCAACGTCACGGTTTTAATGCTCACCATATTGCCGAAGCCGCATTCAAATCCGTGGCGCGGGCGTTACGGGATGCGTTGGAAATTGATCCGCGCACAACGGATGCAATCCCATCCACAAAGGGCATATTATGAGCCTGACGGTTCTCGTCGATTACGATAGTGGCAATCTGCATTCCGCACAAAAGGCATTTGAACGAATGGCCGGCGAAGTCGGGGCGGGAAAGGTTGTTGTCACTGCCGACCCGGATGTGGTTGCTCGCGCAGATCATCTCGTCTTACCTGGTGACGGGGCGTTTCCGTCATGTCACTCGGCGTTGCATGCGATCGATGGTCTTGCCGAGGCGATTACATCCGCTGTGGTTGACCATGGGCGACCCTTTTTGGGAATTTGTGTTGGCATGCAAATGCTGGCATCGTGTGGGTTCGAGTATGACGTAATTCCCGGTTTTGGGTGGATCGACGGTGAAATTCACAAATTAAAACCGAATGATCCTAGCTTGAAAATTCCACATATGGGTTGGAATGATCTTGTGATCGCAGATAATGATCATCCGGTCTTGGCTGGTATTGAAAATGGCGATCACGTCTATTTCGTGCACTCATGGGCAATGGAAATGGGCGACACGACACAACGATTGGCACATGTCGATTATGCGGGCGACGTCACGGCGGTTGTTGGACGGGACAATATTATCGGCACCCAGTTCCATCCCGAAAAGAGCCAAGGCGCGGGGCTGCGGTTGATCGAGAACTTTCTCTCTTGGCGGCCGTAGTTTGCCTCAACGGTGTGATTTTGACATTAAAATGGTGGCTGGCGCGATAGAGATTTAAAATTGACGGTGAGTTGCGGCGTCAGTTAGGAGGCTCATCTTTGCCCGGACGTACGCCGATCTGATTCATTAGCCGTTCAAAGTCGTTCAGGTGACTGTCGTAGGTTTCCGCCTTTATTGCATCAAATTCAGAGCGGAGTTGTTTTTTTTCAGCACCTTTGCAGTCGTTCCAGGGGCGTCCTTGAAGACCCATAACAAGAACATAATATCCGATGAAGTGAGGGCGAACACCTGATCTCAAAAGTTGGCGGTATGCGTTCTGAGGTCCCAACGCGCGCAATTCTTCAGCAGTCGTGATGCCTGCTTTATGAAATGCGTCTTGCGTCGCAGGGCCGAGGTTGGGGATGCTTGTGATCATCGTCATCAGCTAATTATAGCGACGAGTATAGCCCTGGCCAACACGGGGTGGGGCGTCAAATACTCGCTAGATCGTTAATCAATGGTTTTTGCGCGCCATCGTTTTGTTTTTGCTCCTGAGTGGTGCTTGGTGTTTGTGGCGGCTCTCTGTCGCTTTTCACGTCTCGATCATCGTTATTTTGGTCCATCAACTCGTTCCTCATTTTGGCCAATTTGGCCACCCAGATGCGCTGCAGCGTTGCAACGTAACTAGACATGGGAATGGTGTGATTGTGGTGATCTAGCGGCGACAAATTATGGAGGTGTTGGGCCAAACAATGTTCTTGGGTCGGTCGGTCACAGCATTTGCGATGCTAATCAGTTCATGCGTGTAGCACACCCTCAAAGAAAGGATGGCCCTAAAGTAAGATTACGCAGTAAACGAGTGTGTCTTC
>JALZWD010000427.1 GCA_023300365.1 Flavimaricola sp.
CTCGCTTGGCCCTTACTATACCGTGCCCGGCTCAGCGGTTGGCGGTGCGCTTGTGTCGCCTCTCGTTTCGGCATTTGTAACGCCCGAACGTGTTCGCCAAGGGATCGCCAGCACCTTCACGCCCAATACGATGCCCGCGGGATATGACGATTTTCTGGGTGGCGCGCTCACCATAAGGCGGGCCAACTTTCGCGCCAACGCCAGACAGGTCAACACCCTGTTGCCGCATATCATTGCACAGTCCGATCTATATCCGATGCTCACCCTGCCCGTCTCTATGGTCCATGGTGACGCTGATACCACCGTGCCGCTTGATATCCATTCGGGCCCGGCGAGCGAGATTATCCAAAACGCCGAGTTGACGGTGCTAAACGGGGTTGGTCACATGCCGCACCATATCGATCCCGAGGCAGTGATTGCCGCGATCGACAGCGTGGCGGCTCGGGCCGGATTGCACTGAGCCGCGACGCTGGTCATAGTATGACAACCCAATTTGGAGACAGCCATGCCCCTGCCGTTTGATGGTGCAATCAGCCAGTTTTACGAAAATGACGCCCCCAAAGATGTGCGTGCGCAGATTGAGGGCGCCAAGAAAAAGCGGATACTCAACCCCGCTTTCCCGTATTCGAAGGCCTGGGACAGCGCGCTTTATGACGACGACATAGCGCTGCTTCAAATTGAGCTTGTGAAAATGCAAGCATGGGCCCGCGAAACAGGACAGCGTATCGCCATCGTTTTTGAGGGTCGTGACGCGGCCGGTAAAGGTGGCACGATCAAGAGGTTTCTTGAGCACCTCAATCCACGCCATGCCCGTGCGGTGGCCCTTTCAAAACCAACCGAAGCTGAGGCTGGGCAGTGGTATTTCCAACGCTATATCAAGCACCTTCCGACGGCGGGCGATATCATCCTTTTTGACCGCAGCTGGTATAATCGTGGCGTGGTTGAACATGTATTCGGGTTTTGTGACGCCAAGCAGCGCGCGGCTTGGTTTGATCAGGTCAATCCGTTTGAACAGATGCTGGTCAATGAGGGGATCACCGTCTTCAAAATCTGGCTGAACGTTGGTCGGGCGACGCAGTTGCAGAGGTTTATCAAACGCGAGAAAGATCCGCTCAAGCAGTGGAAGCTGTCTTGGATTGACGTTGAAGGTCTCAAGAAATGGGAGGCCTATTCGGAGGCGATCAGCGAGACGCTTGAGAAAACCGATACCAAGGCGGCGCCTTGGATTGTGGTGCGCAGCGATGATAAAAAGCGGGCGCGGGTTGCTGTGATCCGGGCGGTTCTGTCTGGGCTTGAGTATGCGGGCAAGGATGAGGCGGTTGTGAAGGCCTTGGACGACAAAATCGCGGGTGGGCGTGATATGTGGCAGGCCGATTGATCCCCGTAAGGGTGATCTATGAGGCGTGTCCAAGGTTGGACAGCCACTTAACCCATTGAAATGACACAAAACTTAGAATTTTAATGGGATATTATCCATGAACGTCGGGTGGCCCGTATCGATTGCGACACGGGCCACCCGTAGAATGATTTAGTTCGTTGCAAAACAGTACAACAGACCAGCGCCACCCGTGCGCGGCAGGTCGGCTTCGCCACAGCCCGCAGAGCCGTGCGAGGAAATCCACGATGTCATGTTGCGGGATGTGTTCAGGCCAACCCGGTCATGGTGGCCCACAATCGCCGAGCCTTCGCCATTGCTGGTCCAGTTGCCACAGGTTGTGTCGCCGCCGGCGGTTGAGAAATGGCCGTTGGAATCCGATCCTGTGAGAATGTCATGCTTGTTCGGGCTCGCGCCGCGACCATTGATCTGATTGCCGTTTTCATCAAGACCGGTCTCAAGGTTGATGTTGGCGCTGGTGTGCAGGCTGTCGACGTCTTGGGCGATCAATGTGCCTTGGGCGTTATACCACGGGCCAGACCCGATGCGATCACGCGCACTTACGCCATTGGTGACTTCGGCGCTGCCGCTGCTGCGGTCGATGACCATGCTGGTGCTGAGATAGGCGGCCCAATCACGATCAGATCCTGCGGCTTCGGCCAAGGCAGAGCAATGGGCGTCCGCCCCTTCGAGACCGCCATAGTTGGCACCGTCACCACCACTTTGGCTGGTGATGAAAAACGACATCTCGGTGTCTTGGGCAAGTGCCGGGCTTGCGACGGCGCCAATGGCAAGGGCAAGAGCCGTGGCGAGCGTTTTACGCGTCATTATGATGGACATTATTTAACCTTCCTGTCTTGTTATTAAGCAAGGCTAACATCTGCGGGCGCTTGGTCTAGGTATTCGCGATCACGTGATCGAGAGCAGTCGGCTACATGGCCTTGGTTTGGCGATGTCATTTGTGCGCCGGGCGTGTTAACATCGGGGCCACAACAAACGGGGATGCGCGATGAAACAGGTGCCAAAAGAGACAACGGACGCGGACCTTATCCAGCAGTATCTGGATAAAGGCGGCAAAGTGAGCAAGGGCAAGACCAAGCCAGCCAAACCCGAGCTTGGATTGAGCAAGAATGTTTGGGGACAGACATTGACGCGTGAGGAAAAGGCGGCGCGGGACGGGAAGGAATAGGGGGCGGCGGCGTCGAATAGGCGATCTTCATGACG
>JALZWD010000428.1 GCA_023300365.1 Flavimaricola sp.
GTCCTTAACCCTTATCTTTTGCACCATCCTCTTGATCCGGGAGAGCAACAGCCCACATTCGCCTTCCCGTTCTCACCTGCCGAAATTCCGCGCGGCCCGCTCTATGAATTTTGCCTGCATCACACCATGCCATTGTCCGACCCAATGCAGGCTTTTCGATTGATGGTGGATGAGGTTGGCGGATGAGCACGCTTGGCGATATTGCAGAAAAAGTCAGATCAAAAAATGCGGGTCCGTTGGCTCACAATCGATATTTTTTGTGGCGATGCCGCGCGATATGAACATATCTCGCGGTTTCTCGAAACCGAGCGGGTGGCTACTGCATTCGCGGTCCCAACCCAAACGATTAAACGGTTCGATATCGCAGAACTGAATGTCGTAAAAATCTCTTTTCCGCGCCCCACCGTTCAGGGCACGCGCAATGATCGCGACATGCATGGGGCCGCGTGGGCTGTCCTTTTGGCGGAAATGACCTTACCCGAGATGACCTAAGGCGTCTAAACGGATCAGAAACCCGCGAAACCGAAGCAAAATTGGCCTTTACCACTTGCGTTTGGCCGCTTTGAAGCCTAAATCACGTGTCTGACGGCTGAGTGCGCTCGCACCGGTGAATTTCGTTCGACTGAATTTGAGGACAACCCATGGCCCGCGTTACCGTAGAAGATTGCGTTGATAAAGTTCCGAACCGGTTTGAACTGGTTATGCTGGCAAGCCATCGTGCCCGCGAGATCACCTCGGGTTCGCCTCTGACAGTTGGCCGCGACAACGACAAGAACCCTGTTGTTGCTTTGCGCGAAATCGCTGACGAAACCCAAGGCGCAGACGATTTGCGTGAGCGGATGATTGAAGCGCACCAAACTCAGATTGAAGTTGATGAGCCCGAAGAAGACAGTATGGCTTTGTTGATGGGGGCGGAGCAAGACAAGCCGGCCACCGACGACATGCCGGAAGAACGGCTTCTGCGCGAATTGATGGAAGCCCAAGGTCAGCGGTAATCGCCGGGGAGACCGCCGGCCCAAACCCAAGGTCCACCCCGTTCCATGACCACTGCAGACGAACTCGTTGCCATCGCACGATCTTACAACCCTCGTACCAACGAGGCGATGCTGCGTGATGCATTCGTTTTTGGGGCTGAAATGCACCAAGGGCAATTTCGTCATTCCGGAGAGCCGTATTTTACTCATCCAGTTGCCGTCGCAGTTAGTCTTGCGGACCAGCAGATGGATGATGCCACACTCATCACAGCGCTGTTGCACGACACTATAGAAGACACCAAAGCAAGCTTTTCTGACGTCGAAACTCGGTTCAGCCGTGAAATCGCTGAGCTCGTAGATGGCGTCACCAAGCTGACCAATCTACAACTTTCGTCGACTGAAACCAAACAGGCCGAAAACTTCCGAAAACTCTTCATGGCCACAAGCCGCGATTTGCGGGTCACATTGGTCAAGCTGGCCGACCGTTTGCACAACATGCGCACGATCAAGAGCATGAAGGTCGAAAAACAGGCTCAAAAAGCACGCGAAACCATGGACATCTATGCCCCGCTTGCCGGACGCATGGGTATGCAATGGATGCGTGAAGAACTAGAAGACCTCGCGTTTAGGGTGCTCAATCCCGAAGGCCGCAACTCGATCATCCGCCGTTTCCTGACCCTTCAAAAGGAGACCGGCAATGTCGTTGAAGAAATTACTGCGGATATGAAGTCAGAATTGGCGAATGAGAATATCCCTGCCCAAGTGATGGGTCGCGCCAAGAAACCCTATTCCATATGGCGTAAAATGCAGGAAAAGGACCTCGCCTTTTCGCGCCTCTCGGACATCTACGGCTTTCGAATTGTAACGGAGAACGAGGCCGATTGCTATCGAGCGCTGGGCATCATCCACCAGCGATGGAAAGCGGTGCCGGGTCGATTTAAGGACTATATTAGCCAACCCAAGACCAATGGCTACCGGTCTATCCACACCACGGTATCTGGCCGTGACGGCAAACGGGTCGAAGTTCAAATCCGTACCCGTGAGATGCACGAAGTGGCAGAAACAGGTGTTGCGGCGCATTGGTCCTATCGCAACGGGGAGCGTGTCGAAAATCGTTTCGCGGTTGACCCAGTTCGATGGATTTCCTCGCTCACAGACCGACTAGACGAAGACCACGATCATGATGAATTTCTCGAGGCGGTCAAACTTGAGATGTACACGGATCAGGTGTTCTGTTTCTCGCCGAAGGGGGACGTAATTAAGTTGCCCCGAGGCGCAACGCCGATTGATTTTGCCTATGCCATTCATACCAGAATAGGCCACGCAACATTGGGCGCCAAAGTAGACGGCATGCGGGTGCCTTTATGGACGCGGCTGAAAAATGGCCAATCTGTCGAAGTGCTCACGGCCGAAGGCCAGACACCGCAGGCTACTTGGATTGATATCGCCGTCACCGGCCGTGCCAAAACCGCTATTCGTAAATTTCTTCGTGAAGAAAATCGTGAAAAATTCGTCCGTTTGGGCGTCGAATTAGCGCGTGTGGCGTTTGAAAATGCAGGCAAAAAAGCGACGGACCGTGCTTTGTCAACGGCCGCTAAGGCCATGGCTCTTGAGGATGTAGAGGATATGTTATCCCGCCTCGGCAGCGCCGAAATCACGGCGCAATCTGTGGTGCGCGCAATTTATCCCGATTTGGCGTCTCGCATCGGTGACGAGGTTGATGCAGGGCATGCCGTCGTGGGCCTTCGCGCAGATCAAAATTATCAACGCGCGATGTGTTGCCAGCCCGTCCCAGGCGAACGGATCATAGGCATTACAATGCGCGGCAAAGGCGTGATTGTGCATTCAATCGATTGCGAAGCACTTGTGGATTTCGAAGAACAGCCTGATCGTTGGGTCGACCTTCATTGGGAAGAGGGCACGCATGGTGCGATAAACACAATTACGCTCGATTTATCGATTACCAATGATGCGGGCGTTCTTGGGCGCATTTGTACATTGATCGGCGAGCAGAAGGCCAATATCTCGGACCTGACATTCATCGACCGAAAGCCGGATTATTTTCGTCTATTGGCAGATATCGACCTGCGTGACGCTGAACATTTACACCGCGTCATGACCGCGCTTGAAGCCGAGAGCAACGTGTCCGCAATTGCCCGGCACCGTGATCCCGGTCGCGCAGGCATGACATTGGCGCGCTAGGGAAAAGGCCGGACGCGAGTTGGTCAAAGAAGGGTAAGACTTGGTTTTTAAACGCAGGGATAGACGGCCAATTTGGCAAATCGTTCTCGATTTTATCTATCCGCGCGGCGGGTGGCTTCGCGCGTTTGAATACGTCAAACATCGCGTCCGCCGCCTGCCAGACACACCTGAGAAAATTGCGCGTGGCATCGGAGCCGGCGTGTTCACCACGTTCACACCTTTCTTCGGGCTTCATTTTCTGGTGGCATTTCTCATCGCGCGCCTTTTTCGTGGCAATGTCCTCGCGGCCCTGATGGCCACCTTTTTTGGCAACCCATTCACCTATGTCCCCATCGCGGCCACGTCGCTATGGTTCGGTCACCAAATCCTCGGCATACGTCCGGGCCGCAGCAGTCCGACTATATCAATGGGCGAACAGATTTCTGGCGCTTGGGCCGATCTTTGGCGAAATTTTCTCGCTATCTTCACACCGGAAAGAATGGAGTGGCGCGGGCTCAAGGTGTTCTATGACGACTTCTTATTCCCGTTCATGATCGGCGGCGTTGTCCCCGGTCTGGTGGCAGGAGCGATTTGCTACTACGTTTCTGTCCCATTGATCCGTGCCTACCAAAAAAGACGACGTAATCAGCTTCAGGCAAAGCTGCGGCAATTGGGCAAAAAAACCTAACTGACGTTTCGTTGAAGCTGGTCTATGGTCAGGCAAACGAAAGAGGGACGCGGATACAGATGAGTGGCAATGAACTCCGTTTAGGCGTGAATATCGACCATGTTGCGACCTTGCGAAATGCGCGCGGAGGGGCCACGCCTGATCCCATACGCGCAGCTTTAATGGCCCAAGCCGCTGGCGCAGATGGCATAACGGCTCACCTTCGCGAAGATCGTCGCCATATCGTTGATGCCGACATTGAGGGTCTCATGTCCGCTCTCACGGTGCCGCTCAATTTCGAAATGGCAGCAACCGAAGAAATGCAGAAAATTGCCTTGCGCCACAAACCCCACGCGGTCTGCCTTGTGCCAGAAAAACGCGAAGAGCGAACCACGGAGGGCGGCCTAGATGTGGCGGCAAATGACAATACGCTCGCCACGTATATTGCGCCGCTGCGTGCCGCCGGCAGCCGCGTTTCTATGTTCATCGCCGCTGATCCTGCACAAGTTGAGGCTTGCGCGCGAATAGGTGCACCGGTGATTGAACTCCACGCCGGAGCGTATTCTGACGCTTGGGCTGAGGGGCAATGGGACGTGCGCGATGATGAATTGCGCAAAATTACCGAGATGGCCCGCTTTGGTGCCTCACTTGGCCTAGAGGTCCACGTGGGGCATGGCCTCGCCTACGAAAGCGTCGGCCCAATCGCCGCTTTGCCTGACGTTCGCGAGTTAAACATTGGTCACTTTCTTATTGGGGAAGCGATCTTTCGAGGTTTGACGGGCTCCATTCAAGAAATGCGTCGCCTTATGGATGAGGCACGCGTGCAGCAGGGCACTGCCTAGATGATCCAACACATCGTTGCTTTTTGCCCGTTGCCCAACGTCGCCAACGAATTAGAACAAGTGATGCAAGGCCTCGCTGGACTCGTCGGTAAGGTGCCGGGGTTTACCGATTTTGTCCATGGCCCCAACATCGATGCCGAAGGCAAAACACCTGACTATCCCTTTGGTTTCATCGCCACCTTCCACAACCGCGCCGCGCTCGATCGCTATGCCGCCGACCCGCGCCACCAGGCTCTTGGGGGGCGTCTTGTGGCGCTATGCGAAGGGGGCGCCGAGGCAAT
>JALZWD010000429.1 GCA_023300365.1 Flavimaricola sp.
CCCCTCAGGTGCCTGCGACAACAAGCTGTGCGTCGCTGTGGCCACTGATCTTGGCACGCACGATCTGTCCTTCGGGTTGATCGGCGTCAAAGGCCACTTCGGCGAATTGTTCGGTCCGTCCCATGCGCACGGTTTCCATCAAGATTTGATGCACTTTGCCCCGTTGTGCCGTCAGGTGTTGGGCCACTTGGGCAACGCCCGCAGCGCGCAGACGTGCGGCGCGGGTTTTAATGATGCGGCCATCCACGGCAGGCATTTTTGCGGCCGGGGTGCCCGCGCGCGCGGAATAGGGAAACACATGCAACCACGTCAGGTCGCATTCCGCGACAAGCGCCAGCGAGTTGGCGAACATCTCTTCCGTCTCGGTTGGAAAGCCCGCGATAATATCCGCGCCAAATGTCATGTCGGGGCGCAAACGCCGCGCCTCTTGGCAAAAGGCGATTGCATCATCGCGCAGGTGCCGGCGTTTCATCCGTTTGAGGATCATATCATCGCCCGCCTGAAGGGACAGATGCAGGTGCGGCATCAAGCGTGGCTCGGTTGCGATGGCCTGCATCAGGGCATCGTCCACCTCGATGCTATCGATGCTGCTGATCCGCAAGCGCGGCAGATCGGGCACCAGTTTGAGGATGCGCAGGACCAAATCGCCCAGTTTGGGTGTTGCGGGCAAATCGGCGCCCCATGATGTCAGGTCAACGCCCGTGAGCACCACTTCGTTGTATCCGCCGTCCACCAAGCGTTTGATTTGGTCAACCACCACCCCTGCGGGGACGGAGCGTGAATTGCCACGGCCGTAAGGGATGATGCAAAACGTACAGCGGTGATCGCAGCCGTTTTGCACCTGTACATAGGCGCGGCTTCGGGTGCCGAACCCATCGATCAGGTGGCCTGCCGTTTCGGTGACGGACATGATGTCGTCGACTTGTACGGGTTCGGTATTGCCAGTGCTAAGGCCCATCCATGTGCTGGCCTGCATTTTTTCGGTATTGCCGATCACGTGGTCGACTTCCGCCATTGCGGCAAAGGTTTGGGGTTCGGTTTGTGCCGCGCATCCGGTGACGATGATCCGCGCATTGGGATTATCGCGCCGGTGTTTGCGAATGTCTTGGCGGGCCTTGCGCACAGCCTCTGCGGTGACGGCGCAGGTGTTAATCACCACCGCATTGTCCAATCCCGCCTGTCCGGCCAAGTCTTGCATCGCGTGGGTTTCATACATGTTGAGGCGGCAACCGTGGTTACTAAACACCGGTGGTTTGGCCGTCATGGCGCCACATCCGCAAGGAATTGAGCCGTTAAGGTGCCGTTAAAGCCGTGCATCGTGGGCCCAGTCATCCACACCCCGTCATCGCGCCAATCAATTTGCAGATCACCGCCATCGAGTGTGATGGTGACGGCGCGTTCCGCCAGCCCACGCCGGGCGGCGGCAACGGCGGTCGCGCAGGAAGAGGAGCCAGAGGCCAGCGTGACGCCAACCCCCCGTTCCCAAACGCGCATGCGGATATGCGTGGGCGACAGGATTTGCGCCACCTGTACATTCGTGCGTTGCGGAAACAGGGGGTGATGCTCGTGGGCGGCGCCAAAGGCGGCAAGGTCGATGGCCTCGGCATCGGGCACAAAGAAGGTACAATGCGGGTTGCCCATGCCAGTGGCCGAGGGCGCGCCGTCGATCGGCAATTCAAGCGTATCCATTGCGCGCGCCAAAGGGACGTCGGCCCAATCCAAAAGAGGCGCGCCCATATTGACCGACGCGCGACCAACGCCCGCATCGCGCGCCGCCAGCAGGCCGCGTTCGGTGCGCAGGCTCAGGTCTTTGGCGCCCGTGCGGTCCATCTCGTGACGCGCGATACACCGGGTGGCGTTGCCGCAGGCCCCCGCAATCGATCCGTCAGAGTTAAAAAACGTCAGCGCAACATCGGCCTGCGCATCGTTTGTTATCACCGCAAGCTGATCGAACCCCACGCCGCGGTGCCGATCCGCGATGGCGCGGGCCAAAGAGGGTGTCACCTCAGCAGAATCACCCCGCCCATCAACAACCACAAAGTCGTTGCCAAGGCCGTGCATTTTCATGAACGGCAAGGATTTTTGCGAAGTTTCAACCATCTGAGGGCATATAAACGAGGCATATCAGCTATTCCACCCCCGCGCGGTTTTATGGGGTTGACCGGGGGCCATCTGTTTCCTAGTTAGCGCGACAGTGAGCCGGTAGCTCAGTTGGTAGAGCAACTGACTTTTAATCAGTAGGTCCAGGGTTCGAACCCCTGCCGGCTCACCATCAGCATTATTATCTGTGCAGTCCCAATTGGACGTGCAAGCGGCTCTTCGTCAGTGCGTCACGGACACGTGATGTTGCGCAAGCCGCCGTTCCGCCAAGTCTTACTGTTCCCGAGCACCTTTGCGCGGGACCACACCCTCTAGAACCAAGGGACGAGGAACAGTGTGATCGCCGGGAACAATACCAGCAGAACAACCCGCAACAGATCTGACGCGACAAAATAGATCACCGCTTTGTAGGTTTCGACGATAGGTGTCGCGCGATCCATGGCGTTGATCACAAACAGGTTCATGCCAACGGGCGGCGTGATTAAACCGACCTCAACGACGATGAGCACCAAAATACCAAACCAAATGGCGGTTTGTTCAACGTTGATACGGTTGAGCGCGCTTTCGTTGGCGCCGCGAATGCCCAGTTCGCGCAACAGGTCGCGGGGCAGTTGCGCACCGCTGGCGACCACGTCTTTGGCCTGTTGCACCATTTCGGGCGTCGTTTCAGTCACGATTGCGATGATTTGGTTTTGTGACAACGGGCCGGCATCGGCAATTGTACCCAGACCCAGCGTTGCCATATGCGCCGTGCTTTCATCAAACAGCTTGGTGAACCTGGCCTCGGACAAATTCGGGATACTGCCTTGTTGCAAGCCATCCCAAACGGCCATTCCTTCGGCTAAGGCGGCGTCCAGTTTGGCCGCGTGAAGGTCGATCATGGTAACAAAGCTGAAATCAAGCTCCATCATGATCGGCCAGAATATGGGTATCGTGAGCAAAATCATCGACAGGCTGTCCATCAAGCAGCCCAGCAAGAGATAAAAGACGAGTATCAAGATGAGCACGACCAAGGGACTAAACCCCTGTTCGACGACATAGGCGGCCAATTCCTGTGGGACCTGTGTTAGCGCGAGAAATCCATTGTAGAACGCGGCCCCCAGCACAATGAAAAAGATCATCGCAGTGGATTTGGCGGTAACGAAAAAGCTCTCGGCAAGCGTGTCACGGGTCAGGCCGCCACTGATCCATGCGATGATCCCCGTGCCAAGCGCGCCGACCGCAGCGCCTTCGGTCGGCGTGAACCATCCGCGATAGATGCCGCCGACCACGACACCGAAAACCAACAAGACCGGCCACACGGCCAACAATGCCTTGGCCCGCGCGCCATAAGGCACACGCGGGCGCGTTCCAGCGCTTTTGGGGAAAAGCCGCACGTAGATGGAGATCGCCAAGACATATCCGAGGGCCGCAATGATCCCCGGCACAAAGGCCGCAAGGAACAGCTTGGCGATGTTTTGTTCGGTGAGGATAGCGTAAATCACCAACACAACAGATGGCGGGATCAAGATGCCAAGTGTGCCACCCGCAGCGAGCGTCGCAGAGGCGAAACCGCCCTCATATCCGTATCGCTTCATCTCTGGCAAAGCCACGCGGCTCATGGTGGCAGCGGTGGCCAATGATGATCCGCAGATGGCCCCAAAGCCCGCGCAGGCCCCAACAGCCGCCATGGCCACACCGCCCTTGCGGTGACCCAACCAGCTTTCAGCCGCTTTGAACAAGGCTTGGCTCATCCCGCCCAGTGTTGCGAAATGCCCCATCAACAAAAACATCGGAATGATCGAAAGCGAGTAGCTTGAGAAT
>JALZWD010000430.1 GCA_023300365.1 Flavimaricola sp.
GTGGTGGCAGTGGGCGATATCTCAGAGGTTTGCGGCACTGGGGCAGAGGGACTTGGTGTTTATTGCCCCCGCGAGCGGCAGATTTTCATGGCGCAAACGGCCGAAAACCCGGATCAGGCCGCCTATACTTTGGCGCATCTATATGGCCACGCGATGCAAGTTAGATACGGCGTGGCGGACGTGGCCTTGGCCGCAATCCGTGCGGACCGCCCCCGAGAGGCCGAATTGCGGTCGATGGTAACGCGTCAGGTTGAGTGTCTCGCGGGCATGATGTTGGCCCGCGCAGGATTTCGTCGCCCCGACCTTAACACTATTTTTGAAAGCGAGCCGATGACCGGGTCGCATTGGGGGCGAAATCCGGTGCGCAATGGCCCTAGAGTGCGCATCGGGATGGCGGCGCGCAATGCGTGGTTGGCGCGGGGGTATGACGCGGGCCATCCGAATGCCTGCGATGTTGACGAAATGCCTGTTGAGATGATCACGCGTCAGTTTCGCGGCTAGAGAGCGAGGCGGGTCCCGCTGTTAGCTTCCTAAATCAAGACAGCACCCCGCCAGCAGGACTGGCGTGTCGTTCCGCTGGGTCAAAACCTGAACTTCGGTGTCAAATCTCGCGTCTTGGCCCAGATCACAAGCCCGGTCATGGACGATGACAATCGCGGTGCTGGAATAGTCGCTGCTGATCAGGGTAAAGGCCTGCGGCGATGCGCGGCCCTCGGCGCGGCTTGATTGCGGGATATCCATCGTCGCGGTGCCGATATAAGTGAATTCGGCGCTTTGGGATGTCATTGACAATTGCCAATCGGGCGCCTCACCGCGGCATTCAAGCGCCAAATCTTGCGCAGCGGCGGTATTTGCCACGACACAAAGTACTGCAATGGTGATCCGGGGCATCATTCCCATTCGATTGTTCCGGGTGGTTTTGAGGTGATGTCATAGGTGACGCGATTGATCCCGCGGACCTCGTTGATGATGCGCGTTGCGGTCTCGCCCAAAAATTCGTGGCTGAACGGGTAATAATCCGCTGTCATGCCATCCACAGACGTGACCGCCCGCAATGCACAGGCAAAATCATAGGTCCGCCCATCCCCCATAACCCCCACCGTGCGCACAGGTAGAATCGCGACAAAGGCCTGCCAGATCTCGTCATAAAGACCATGTTTGCGGATCTGATCGATATAGACCGCATCTGCCTTGCGCAAAATGTCCAACTTTTCGCGCGTAATCTCGCCCGGACAGCGGATCGCAAGGCCGGGGCCCGGAAAGGGGTGGCGGCCGATAAAGCTGTCGGGAAGGCCAAGCTCACGGCCCAATGCGCGCACTTCGTCTTTGAACAACTCACGCAATGGCTCAACCAATTGCATGCCCATCTTTTCAGGAAGACCGCCGACGTTGTGGTGGCTTTTGATCGTCACCGAAGGGCCGCCACTGAACGACACACTCTCAATAACATCCGGATACAGCGTGCCTTGGGCCAAGAAATCCGCACCGCCGATCTCTTTCGCCTTGCGCTCAAAGACATCAATGAACAGCCCGCCAATAATTTTGCGCTTCGTCTCGGGGTCGGATTGCCCGTCGAGTTTACCTAGGAAAAGTTCGGATTCGTCGGCATGGATCAGCGGCAGGTTATAATGCTCGCGGAACATACTCACGACTTCTTCGCTTTCGTTTTCGCGCATCAGCCCGTGATCGACATAAACGCAAGTAAGCTGCTCGCCGATAGCCTCGTGGATCAATACCGCGGCAACAGAGGAATCCACACCGCCAGAAAGCGCGCAGATAACCTTGCCATCGCCCACTTGCGCGCGGATCGCGGCTATTGCCTGTTCGCGGTAGGCCCCCATTGTCCAATCGCCGGTAAAACCGGCTTCGCGGACAAAATTGGCATAAAGTGCTGCGCCATTGGGCGTGTGGTGCACTTCGGGGTGAAACTGTACGGCATAAAATCGGCGCGATGGGTCTGCCGTGATGGCAAAGGGCGCATTGGGTGATGTGCCAAACACTTGAAATCCTGGTGCGATTTGGCTGACGTGATCGCCGTGGCTCATCCAGACTTGCTCACGGTCGTCTTTGAACCACCCCTCAAGCAGCGACAGCGTCTTATCGTCGGGCGTCACATAGGCACGCCCAAACTCGGCGGTGCCCGTGCCGCGCTCAACCACACCGCCAAGCATGTGCATCATCACCTGTTGTCCGTAACAGATGCCCAAAACCGGGACGCCCATGTCAAACACCTCGGCGGGCGGGCGCGGTGATCCCTCGTCGATCACGGATGCGGGTCCGCCAGACAAGATCACGGCCATGGGCGCAAACTCGGTCAGGAACGCGGGTGTTACGTTATTAAAGGGATGGATCTCGCAATAGACGTTCAATTCGCGCAGTCGCCGCGCGATCAATTGCGTCACTTGAGAGCCGAAGTCGATGATAAGCAGGCGCTGATGTTGTGTCATACCGCCGGATTATGCGTGGTCGCGACGCTGTGCAAGGGAGCAATGTCGCTTTCGCACCGTAAAGGCCGCAATCCCGTCACCGTTGAAGGCCTCACGATCGTATCACCTTACCTAGGTATCGAAAGAGGATCTCGCCATGTCTGATGACCAATCCGCAAGCCGCCCTGCACGCCGGGGCCGTGGTGGTGGCGGAGCCGCGCGCCGCGCAGAACGCACAGCCGTCAGCACAGACACCGCGAAATTTATCGAGCGGCGCGTCCCTAACTTTGAGATCCTAGACGAAGACGCCCTGAGCATCATTGAAGAAAACGCCGAGATCGTCCTTGAAGAAATCGGCGTCAATTTCTTGGACAATCCCGCAGCGTTGGATCGTTGGCGCGAGGCCGGGGCGGATGTCCAAGGCGAGCGTGTCCACATCCCCCGCGGTTTGGCCCGTAAGCTGTGCGCCACCGCGCCGAGCAGTTTTACCCAACATGCCCGCAACCCTGACCGAAATGTCGAAATTGGCGGCAAAAATCTTGTGTTGGCCCCGGTCTATGGACCTCCATTTGTGCGCGACCTTAAGGGCGGGCGCCGCTATGCGACGATCGAAGATTTTCGCAATTTTGTGAAGCTTGGGTATATGTCGAAATGGCTGCATCACTCGGGCGGCACAGTGTGCGAGCCTACCGATGTGGCGGTTAACAAGCGCCACCTTGATATGTTGCACGCACATATGACCCTCTCGGACAAACCCTATATGGGCGCCGTCACCGAGCCGAGCCGCGCACAAGATTCGGTGGATATGTCGGCGATTTTGTTCGGCGAAGATTTCGTTCGCGACAATACGGTGATGACCTCGCTGATCAACATCAACTCGCCGTTGACGTTTGACAATATCATGATGGGCGCGCTTGAGGTTTTCGCCCAAAACAACCAAGCCTCGATCATCTCGCCGTTTATCGTAGGCGGCGCGATGGCCCCCGTTTCCGTAGCCGGAACATTGACGCAGGTTTTGGCCGAGGTGATGGCGGGGATTGCCTATTCGCAATTGATCCGGCCCGGCGCGCCGGTGATCTTTGGTGCGTTTGTCACCTCAATTGACATGAACTCAGGCGCACCAACATT
>JALZWD010000431.1 GCA_023300365.1 Flavimaricola sp.
CTCAATCACGACAACAGAGTTCCCCTGATCGACCAGACGATGCAGCACTTCCAAGAGTTTGCGCACATCTTCAAAATGCAATCCGGTGGTGGGTTCATCCAAAATGTACAGCGTTTGGCCGGTGCTGCGTTTGGACAATTCCTTGGCCGCCTCATGCATATTTCGCGGTGCATACCGCGCGGCATAGCGATCGTCATCACGCAACCGGCCGCCCTGACCGGTGTTGTATTTCCCCGTCAAAAGCCCGCCACCAAGAGGAGAATAGGGGACAATGGCCATCCCCTGATCCACCGCCATCGGAAAAATCTCAACCTCGGCTTGCCGCTTAACAAGGTTGTACATCGGCTGGATCGCATCGATTTTGGTGCCCAATCGCGCACAAACCGCTTGGGCTTTCATCACCTGCCAAGCAGCATAATTTGAGACACCAATAGCGCGGATGTGGCCTTTGGCTTGTAAATTGGCCATGGCCTCGAAGGTTTGCTCCAAAGGTGTGTCGTCATCAAATCGGTGAAGATACAGCAGATCAATGCATTCCATATCCAACCGCTGTCGCGAGACATCGAATTGCTTGTGGATATTCTCGGGCGAGGCGCCGCCAACATAGCCGACCTTCGTCGCCACGAAAATGTCGTCGCGACAGGCTTTTGCAAACCTGCCAAGCAATTGTTCTGATGCGCCGCCGGTATATCCCGCGGCCGTATCAAAATGAGTAATTCCAGCGGAGCGGCAGTGCTCAAACATTTCTTGCGAGGCTGCCGCATCTGCGGTGCCGCCCCATTGCATCGTGCCATAAGCAAAACGCGCAACGGGCGTACCATTTGAAAGGATCAATGTTGTCATGCCGCAATCTTGAGGCTTGGGCCGCGGCATTCAAGCCCTAACCTGATCTCGTTACGGTTTGTTCATCTTGATCTGTGACTGTAATTATGCGCTCCTATCGGTTGATACTGACGGTGTGGCTCGCGCATGACGCGAGCGCTAGGAGCTTGGGATTGGAGTAGTGATGACGCAAGACACAACACTCGGCGCGATACCACAGATTGGCCTTGCGATTCTGGTCGACGATGAAAAATTCGATCAAATGGTCTACCAACGGGTTATGAAACGCTCTGGGTTTGTGCGCGAGATTATGACGTTTTCGCATGCTGAAAAGGCCCTCGAATTTCTCAAACAAGACAATCGTCCAACCGTCGATGCGGTCTTTCTTGATATCAACATGCCCCGAATGAACGGGTTTGAGTTTCTGGATATCGCGACAACCGAGATCGGCGAGGATTTCGCCAAAATGGTGATTGTCATGCTCACCACGTCGATGAACCCCCAAGACTATGATCGTGCTATGGCCTTCTCTGTGGTGCGCAAATTCATCTATAAGCCACTAACCCAAGACGATGTTCGCGATGTAGCTGGCCTCATACACAAGGCCAGCTCCTAGGCGATGTGCCCCTCTTAAATCAACACCGATTTCTCGGACATCAATAATTCCCAATCGATCAATAAGTCGCCGTCTTGCGTGCAAACAACGGCCTGTGCCAGTGGATCAAGGGTATAGGATGCGCGCCAACTATTGCTGCGCCAAATCGTCTCCATAGCCGCCCGCTGAACCACCGCGACGGTCTCGCCTTGCCACGCGAGACGAACTTCGCGCGGGTTTTCGGCCTGCATCACAGCAAGAAACGCGTGAAAGGCGGGAATGACGTTATCGACCACATCCGAACATTGTTGCGCGTTCACATTAAAAACCACTGATCCTGTTTGAAATCCATAGCGGTAAAATGCAAAAAACGGCACCGCTTCATGGGTTTTGCGCAAATGGTCAACGGATGCATTAAGCGTGTGGATTTTCCAGATCGGCACCACAACCGCCGCTAGCAAAGCAAGTTTGGTAAATTTGCGCATTATTCCTGCCCTCGGCTTGGGCTGCTAGTGTCTTGTATTGTGTTGGTCATTGTCCGTCCTATGCATTCACGTGTGTCCCACCACACCAAACCATCCCCGTTCTTCCCGGTGATGACTCTTTCTTAGAGTGGTTTGGTTAATGGTGGGTGAATGTGATCTTAAGACAGATGAATCCCATAGCTGGATCAGGCGGCATTTGGCCGCCATAGAGGTTTGCTTATTTTTGAAATTTTTCGGCCCAAAACCAGTGGGTCGGGCAGGGGTGTCGTGCGGCGGTCTTGCAACCGCCGCAGACAAGATGGCCTAGCTTGGGATATCGCCCAACATGCCCTCAAGATAGAAATCCATGGTGACAAGCTGCAGATCAGTCGCAACCTCGCCCTCGGCCAAAAACACCGAGCCGTCTTGCTTTTTGATCGGTCCGGTAAATGGATGATACGCGCCGCTGGTAATGTCGGCGATCATCGCCTCGGCTTCGGCCTTAACGTCCGCGGGAACAACGTCAGTGATCTCGCCGATCACAACTTCTCCTTCGGGCATGCCGCCCCAATGGCCTTGTTGTGCCCATGTGCCGTCAATCAAGGCCTGCACGCGCTCAACGTAATAGGGGCCCCAGTTGTCGATAATGGATGCAACGCGCGGCTTGGGGCCAAACGCCGCCATATCCGAGGCCTGACCAAAGGTGATCACGTCGCCACCGGCGGCATTGGCTTCGGCTGCGGCCGCTTGTGGTGCGGTCGAATCCGTATGCTGCATGATCACGTCAACGCCTTGTTCGATCATCGCTTTGGCCGCATCGGCCTCTTTGGCAGGATCAAACCAAGTATAGGCCCAGATCACCACCATCTCGACAGCGGGGTTGACCGCACAGGCATGTTTAAACGCCGAGTTGATGCCTTGGATGACCTCCGGGATCGGGAAAGACGCAATATAACCAATCTTGTTGGTCTTGGTCATGCGGCCCGCGATATGGCCCAAAACGGCACGGCCCTCATAAAAGCGCGCGTCATAGGTCGAGACATTATCATGCTCGCGCATAAACCCTGTGGCATGCTCAAATTTGATGTTGGGGAAATTTCCGGCAACCGTGTTGGTGGCCTCCATATACCCAAACGACGTGGTAAAGATCATGTCTGCACCGCCCAATGCCATCTGCGTAATCGCACGCTCGGCATCGGCACCCTCGGGTACGCTTTCTTGGAACACTGTCTCAACTTGGTCGCCAAACGCGGCTTCAACATCCAAACGCCCTTGATCATGCTGGAATGTCCATCCGCCATCACCAATTGGGCCCACGTAAATAAAGCCGATCTTAAGCGGTGTATGGCCATCACCACGTACCGGAAGGCCCATGGCCGCGGCCATCGCAGCCCCGGCACCAGTTTGCAGAAGTGTTCTTCTTTTCATTTTCGGTCTTCCCCCTGAAGTAACCCCGAGCAGCCGGGGCGGTTAAAAAGCCCCTAGCGTGAGGCGTGAAATGGCTGGCCAAGTGCGGCAGGTGCCGCCGTTGAACGGCCGGATTTTCGTGCGGACAATAGGACAAGTGCGACGATGGTTGCAATGTAGGGCGACATCGAAAGCACCTCGACCGGAATTGGCGCTCTTGCCGCCTGAAGATTAAGCTGAAGCACACCAATGCCGCCGAAAAGATAGGCGCCCGTCACAAGCCGTCCGGGACGCCACGAGGCAAAGACAACAATCGCCAAGGCGATCCAGCCCGCCCCCGCCGTCACGCCCTCGGTCCATTGCGGCACACGCACCATCCCAAGATAGGCTCCGCCAAGCCCGGCGCAGGCACCACCAAACATAATCGCCATCATCCGAATGCGCGTCACCTTGTATCCCAAAGCATGGGCCGCGTCATGGTTTTCGCCCACCGCGCGTAGCACAAGGCCGCCGCGCGAATATTTCAAAAACCACCACACCGCGAGAACGATGAGCAGGCCAACATAAACCATGGCGTCATGCTGAAATAAGATCGGCCCCACGACCGGGATTTGCGACAACAGCGGAATATCTATGCTCGCCACCGCGGGGGCACGAATTCCTATGTATTCTTCGCCCAAAAGCGACGCGAGGCCGACACCAAACAGCGTCAGCGCAAGACCTGTCGCCACTTGGTTGGACAAGAAATACTGCGTCAAAATTCCAAACAAACAGGCCAGCGCCGCCCCGCCAATCGCGGCCCCCACGAACCCAAGCGCCGCGGATCCCGTGGCATGGCCAATCATAAACCCGGTGATCGCCCCGGTCATCATCATCCCCTCGACCCCAAGGTTCAAAACGCCCGCACGCTCCACGACAAGTTCCCCAATAGCGGCAAGAAGGATCGGAGTGGCGGCGACCATAAGAGAGGCGAGCAGGAGTATGGGGGAGATGTTCGATAGGTCCATAGGCCGTTAATCCTCATCCCGTGCGTAAAGATGCAGCATTGCAAAGAGCGAAATTAGGTAAGTCGGGACGCCCACCGCCATCATTTTGAGGACGCGCGTGTTGCCATAGGCTTCAACGGTGCCGTCCGAGGCAACAGGAGAGCCGCTATCAAAGAAGATCAAGTATATCCCGGTGCAGACCGCAGCGATTACAAAGCTGAGTAATTTGCTGGTTTTTAAAGTCATGCTGGTGCCCCCGTGCCAAATCGAATGCGGAAATTGGTAAGGACATCGACGGCCAAAAGGAAAAAGAGCAGCATCCCCTGAAAGGCTTGGATCGCGGCGACAGGCAGGCCGAGGCTTTGCTGCGCCAGCTCTCCGCCAATATAGGTTAACGCCATTAATAGTCCGGCGAGCAGGATGCCGATCGGATGAAGACGCCCAAGAAACGCAACGATGATCGCGGTGAACCCGTAGCCCACATTAAAATCAATCGAGATTTTCCGTGCAGGGCCGGTAACTTCAAACATGCCCGCCAGACCCGCAAGGACGCCCGCGATCCCCAGACAAATCAGGATAAGCCGTGAGGCATTGATCCCCGAAAACGCAGCTGCACGAGGGGCTTGGCCAGCAAGCTTGATGTTAAAACCGAGGATATGCCGCGTCAGCATTATGTAGGAGAAAATCACCGCGATAAATGCCGCAAGCACACCCCAATGCATGCCCGTCCCCGCGATCACATCCGTGTTGGCGGCCGCATCCCATTGGCTCAGATTGCGGCTTCCGGGAAAACCCATGCCTTCTGGATTGCGCAGCGGCCCAATCGCCGCATAGGCAAGCAGGTTCTCGGCCACGTAAACCAACATTAACGATACAAGGATTTCGTTGGTGCCAAATTTAACCTTCAAAATCGCAGGAATAAGCGCCCAAATAGCTCCGCCAACCGCGCCCATAACGATCATTGCAGGCCAGATCAGCGCGCTTTCCGAAGGGTAAAACGCAAGCCCCGTCGCCGCGGCCGTGATTGCGCCCATGATATATTGCCCCTCGGCGCCAATATTCCAGATCCCGGCGCGAAAGCCCAACGACAGGCCAATCGCAATCAGGATCAATGGCCCGGCTTTGACCAGCAATTGCGGGCGATAGTAAAAAGCATTTTGCCCAAACAGCGGCTCCCAGAAAATTGCGCGGATGGCGATCAC
>JALZWD010000432.1 GCA_023300365.1 Flavimaricola sp.
GCCTCGGAGGCTTTCTTGGCTTCTGCGCGGGCGTTGTCCGCCGATGCACGTGCTTGGCTTTCCTCCTCAGACTTGCGCGCAACGATGATCTGACGTTCCTGATCCGCCACCTCAAGCTCGCGTTCTTTGGCGATCTCAGCCTCGCGGATGGTGCGCTCGCGCTCAATCTCTGAGGCCCGGACCGCACGTTCGCGCTCAATTCGCGCCTGTTCCTTGGCCTGATCCGAAGCCTCTTGATTGCGCGCAATTTCCGCCTCTTGGCTGGCCTGCAATGTCTGAATTTCACGAACCTGCGTGATTGAGGCCTCTTCTTGTTCGCGGTCGATCTCATACCGCTTTTTCACGGCTTCCATCTCCGACTTAGCAACGGCCACATCTGCTTCTGCGGTAATCTCGGCGCGTTCTTTGCGCGAGGTCGCGATGACGGCCGCCAGCTTTTGCATACCGACCGCATTAAAGGCATTGTTTTCGTCAAGCTGCTCGAACGGTGTCTGGTCAAGGGCGGTGAGGGATACCGCTTCAAGTTCAAGCCCGTTCTTCAAGAGATCCTCGGAAATGGCATTCTGAACCTCTTGAACAAAGCTTGCGCGGTTTTCATGAAGCTGGTCCATCGTCATTTGCGCCGCAACAGCACGCAGACCGTCAATTAACTTACCCTCAATCATCTCACGGAGTTGCTCAACGTGGAACGTGCGATCACCCAAGGTCTGGGCCGCACGCGAGATACCGTCCTCAGTGGCATTAACCGAAACATAAAACTCTACGCCAACATCAACACGCATCCGGTCTTTGGTAATCAACGATTGCTCGTTCACCCGTGCAACCTCGAGACGCAAGGTTTTCATATTTACCTTGGCGATTTCATGGAGAAACGGAACGACAATCGTGCCGCCATCCATAATAACCTTCTTACCGCCAGAGCCCGTTTTAACCAGGCTCGTTTCACGCGTGGCACGTTTATAAAGACGCGCCATGATCAAACCGATAAAAATAAGTAGACCGATGATTGCACCGGCAATGATAAGAATTTCTGTAAATTCCATTATGATCTCCTAATGAGGGATTGAGCTATGTTTGCGGGCCAGCCCGCCTAAATGACGAAAAACTTATCACCACGCTTGCGGATCAATGTAACATCGCTGCCCTCGGGAAAGGTCCCGTCGTCATCGAGGGGTTCTACCCGCAGGTAATGGATGTTGCCGTGGCGGTCTTTAATCTTAACTTCGGCAGGCTTGCCGCGCATGGCGGTGCCTTGGGTAATGGTGCCGCGATGGCCCCCCAAAAACCGCGTACGCATAGCGCTGGTTTCTGTCTTTGGCATAATCAAAGCGACCCAATTTGCGATGATCCGCGTGACCGTGATCGCAGGCACAAGTGAGATGGCAATAGCCAGCCAAGTCGGCAGGGGGGCGTCAATTGTGCGGATCGCCATGGATTGCACAATGAGGCCCGACAAACCGAACAGCGTCAGAAAGGACACGAACCAAATTAGAAAAGGAACGTCGCGCGCCCCAAGCCACCCCAGCAGACCCGCCGGCGTCGTGGGCGCATCACCGATCCCCGCCGCCGCGGATACATCCAGATCGGCCGGGTCAATATCGATATCAGCCGAAAAATCAAAGTCAGCATCAATGTCGATATCGGGGCCTTCACCGCCCAATCCCAAAATCGTGCCACCAAGAAGTGAACCTAAAATTTCAAGGATAAACAAGCCAGCCACAACAGCCAACGCAATAGAAAATGGAAGCGCTTCTGGCGCTAAGAGTACATCGATCATCTCTCCTCCTTGAAATTATATATAGGCATTATTCACCAGATTGTTAGGTATATATATTCAAAATATGTTAAATAGAGAAATATTTATGTACTCATTCATAAAATTTAACTAAAGGATAGGGTGAGAGAGTGTCTAAAAGGTGCTAAATTTGCGATATGGCTGACTTTTTACAACGTCGACGATTGGCCCGAACACTAGATCGCCGTGCCGAAAATCTTGCTGGTTTCGAGAAACCGGAAAAAGGGTGGATTGCGACGATGCGTCTCGCGCTTGGCATGTCTGCAGAGCAAGTAGCAAAGCGCAAAGGCGTGAGCCGAAATGCTGTCTACCAAGCCGAACGCAGTGAAATGGACGGCGCGGTGTCTCTCAAGCAGATGGAAAAAATTGCGCAGGCAATGGGCGGGAAATTCGTCTATGCAATCGTCCCCAATGCCCCAATTGAGCAGTTAAAATATCAACAAGCGCTACGACAGGCCCGCGCAATGACCGCGCAAGAACCCGAATTTAAAAACTGGTCCAAAGACGAACAGCAAGACTGGATAGACGACGCAGCGGCTCAGCAATTGCACGACATGCCATCTGATTTTTGGGATTGCAAATAGCACGGACCTGTCTGTCCGAATTTGAGCCAGCCATCCAAAGCCAGCACCGAACGTTTCAAAAAGGGATCCTATAAAATAAAATCTGTCCCCGTCATCCAATGCGTGCCGTTCACGAACACCTGCAAGTCGGCCACTGTGTCCCCATTAAGGTCTGCCTCAACAATATTATAGTTGCCGCCATTGAAGGTGAAATATCTCAGTTGGCCGGCCTCGCCTTCAAAAGCCCGATTGCCGATAAAGCTCCACTCTTGATTGCCGTCCACCGCTCGATTGGCGTCGATCATACTCATATCAATGCGGTCCAACCCACGTTCAAAGCCGTTGATGAAATCGCGTGTTTCGCGGCCCGCTCTGCTATCGGCAATGGTGGTTAGGATAAAAGTATCCGCACCATCCCCGCCCACAAGCGTATCGGCGCCCGTATTGCCAACCAGCCGGTCATCGCCACCACGACCAATGAGGCGATCATTCCCACCACGCCCGATCAATAGGTTTGCACCATCACTGCCCACCAAGGCATTTGGCGCATCATTGCCAGTACCGTCCAAGTCGCCATCCAACAGGCGTAAAATCTCAAAATTCTGACCTAGCGTGTGGTCAGTCGTGCTGCGAACAGTGTCAATGCCACCGCCCTGAGCAAATGTCTCTTCTTCGACAATCGTGACTGTGTCCGCTTCAACGGTATAGACATCGTCGCCTCTTCCGCCAAAAAGCGAGTCGGTAAAGCTTCCAACGAGATGATCGTTTCCATCATTTCCATAAAGAAAATCCCGAAACAGCCCACCATCCAACGTGTCATCGCCTTGGCCGCCATAAAGCGTGTCGACGCCAGCACCGCCAAACAGGACATCGTTCCCATCGAGGCCCGACAAAGTGTTGCTCAAAGCGTTCCCTACAATATGGTTGTCTGCGCTGTTTCCCGTAGCAATGCCAACCCCGTCCCAAGGAAGGGCAAACGTCAAAAACCCTCCTGTTGTTGCCAATTGCATCTCCAAAGCCTCGAGGCCGTCCGGCAACACATAATCGATCCATGTCAGCACCGTGTCATAGTCACCGTCCAAGACGTCTTCGCCCAATATTTGATCGCCACTGCTATCGACCGTATAGGTGTCATCTCCCCTACCGCCGTCCAAAAGGTCTGCACCGTCCCCACCGTCCAGATTGTCATCGCCTTCGCCACCAAAAAGGGTGTCATCACCATCGGCCCCAAACAATGTATTTTGGCCAGCATTTCCCCGCAGAACGTTGTCTATGGAATTCCCTCGTCCAGTGGCAGAAAAAGTATCACCTGCTGCCCCTAGAAAGAGCTCTTCCACATTCGCAGAAAGACTGGCTGACTGGGCCGCAAAAACAATGTCCCAACCGCCGCCGCTGGCATCGTCAACTTCGCCCGTGATCAGGTCAGATGCGTCATCAATGATATATGTGTCGTCGCCCGCCCCCCCCAACAGCGTATCGGATCCCAAACCACCAGTCAGGGTATCGTTTCCAGCACCACCTATAACACTGTCGTTCCCTGCCCCACCAAACAGCACGTCGGCCCCTTCCGACCCGTCGATAATATCATCACCTGCATTGGCAAAAATAGTATCGCCTTGTGTCGTCGCCTTAAGGTTCTCGGCCTCGTCGCCACCCAATAGCGTCAGAGGTAAAAGACCAGAGAACGCGAGGGGCGCACTGGTAATCTCTTGGGGCAAAAGGCCACCAAAAACAGCCTCAATATCGACCACAGTCCCAGGCGCGTCAGGCAAAGCGAGCTGAACTCCGGACAAGGTCGAAAACGGCAACGTGACTGCGAAATGTGCGTTTGAATAGTCGGCGCCGGAATTAGACAACGTCGTGTCTGCAAAAATGATATTACTTTCATCAAGATGAATGGCGGCCCCATGCGTAAGGGCAGACGAGGCCGACAACGTCGTGCCACGAATAAATGCATCTTGTGAATTTTTGAGGAATATCCCCCCACCCAAATCACCAACCGCAAAACCTCCGCCAATAGAACTATCCAAAATTGCGAGGCTGATTTCGTCGCCAGCGATCGTCCCTCCCGCGTTGTAAGCAAAATTGCCGTGAAATTGAGAGCTCGCAACAGAGAGCTCGGCGTTGGCCCCCGAACCAACCCAGGATCATACCAAATTGACAGCGCGCCACGACGCATCAAACTGCCATGAAATCACAACCGGCTTGTCGTCCTATATCCTGCCGGCTTCATCTGGTGAATCCCCCACCCCATTTGTGCAACAAAGCCATGCACATGCGTCAACCGGACCAATGAACTGGCGCGGGTGCTGCTTGGCGTTTTCTATCGCAAGCCTGCCGAAAACACGCTGTCTTCCTATCCAGACTTTAACCAATTCCTAACCAACCTTCTCGATACATGAACTGTATCTCTACAGATGCGCCCCGCCCTTAATGCGCCCCGCTCAAAGGAACATCTCATGCGCTTCATGCCCCTCTCCATGACACTCGCA
>JALZWD010000433.1 GCA_023300365.1 Flavimaricola sp.
ACGTTTCAATTAAGCAGACAGCTTGTTCAGGTGAATGGTGTTCAATTAACTCATTTTTATTGTCAATAAAGCGCAAACTAAGACTGTCAATATCGTTGTGTTTAATTGATGTTCCGTGAAACTGACTAGGCACGACTAATTTATGGTCAACTTCATTATCGATGATTCTTTTGATGGTCTTTTTAACTTTAGCAAAGTCAAAAACCATGCTTTGGTGGTCTAGCTCACCTAGCAATTCAATATCTACTGACCAGCTTGCGCCGATCAATCCGCGCTCGGGATCTAGGATGGAGCAATCAATAACAGTGAGGTTGTCGACAAAAAGACGTGGCATGTGAGTAAATAGTGTATTAACCAAAGATTGAATTATACTACAATTCGCGACATAGAAACTTAAGTACATCACATTTGTACGTAACCCTAGAAAAAATCATGACTGTTACTCGATTTCCTCCTAGCCCAACCGGCTATTTGCACATTGGCGGTGCGCGCACCGCACTTTATTCTTGGTTGCATGCTCGTCAGAATGACGGAAAGTTTGTATTGCGAATTGAGGACACTGACCTTGAGCGTTCAACGCAAGCTTCTGTTCAAGCTATTTTAGATGGCATGGAGTGGTTAGGTTTGGGTTACGATGAAGGCCCGATATATCAAACTCAGCGCTTTGATCGTTATAAAGAAGTCACAGATCAATTGTTGGCGCAAGGCCAGCATGCCAAGGCGGACCTCTTCGAGTTCGGCCTCCCAATCGGCGCGCAGTTCGGGATCGTTGAGGATTGTGGTGACAACCCGTGCGCCGTGATCGGGCGGGAACGAGAAGTTTTGGCGGTTGAGGAAGGCCAGCGTGCCTTGGGCCTTTTTCGCGGCACCTGCATCCTCGGCAATCGCCATTAGGATGCCTGTGCGCTCGCGGTAGATGCCAAAGTTTTTCGAGCAGGACGCCGCGATCAGGCATTCGGTGACGCCGCTTGCGATCAAGCGTGTGGCCAGTGCGTCAGCGTCGAGACCATCGCCAAAGCCTTGGTAGGCGATGTCGACGAAGGGCACCGCCTGTTTGGCGTTGAGCAATGTGATGACCTCTTGCCACTGCGCCACGGTCAGGTTGGCCCCTGTCGGGTTGTGGCAGCAGCCGTGCAGCAAGACCACATCGCCGGGTTTCACGCCCTCAAGGTCGGCCAACATGCCGTCGAAATCGACGCCGCGTGTGGCGCTATCAAAGTAGCGATATTCGGACGCGGCCATGTCGAGGTATTTGAGGATCGACGGGTGGTTTGGCCATGTGGGGTTGGAGAGCCAAACAGTTGCATCCGGCGCGGCCATTTTAATCAGCTCAAGGGCCTGACGAATGGCCCCTGTGCCGCCGGGTGTGGCGACGGCGGCGATACGGTCGCGGGAAATCGTATTGGCAAGGACCAGACCAATCATCGCGTCGGCAAATTCGGGAGTGCCGGCCAAGCCGGTGTAGGCCTTGGTGTCTTGGGCGTTGACCAAGCGTTGTTCGGCGGCCTTTACAGCCCGCATGACGGGTGTGACGCCTTGGGCGTTTTTGTAGACCCCCACGCCCAGATCAATTTTTGCATCGCGCGGGTCGGCCCGGTAGGCGGCGACAAGCGAGAGGATTTTATCGGCGGGTTGGTCGGCGAGCGTGGCGAACATTAGGTGTCTCCGGTGGCAATTGGTAGGTCGGCGTACATGCCCCATTCGGACCATGAGCCATCATAAACGGAATGATCGTCTTTGCCGATGCGGGTCATCGCAAGCGACAAGATCGCGGCGGTAACGCCAGAGCCGCAGGTGGTGATTGCGGGTTTGGACAGATCAACGCCGGCTTTCTCGAAGATGGTTTTGAGGGCAGCGGCGGGTTTCATGGTTTTGTTGGGGTTGAGCAGATCGCCAAAGAACAGGTTTTTGGAGCCGGGGATATGGCCAGAGCGCATGCCCTCGCGAGGTTCGGCATCGGCGCCGGTAAAGCGGCCAGCGGGGCGTGCGTCGATGATCTCGGTGGCGCCCAGTTTGGCGGCGCGGGCCACTTCGGTCACGTCTTTTATCATTTGGTTTTGGCGGGTGACGGTCATGTGGCGATCACGGATGATTGGGGGTTCGTCGGTGACGGGATGCCCCTCGGCCATCCATTTGGGCAGGCCGCCATCCAGCACGGCGATGTTTTTCTGGCCCATCAGGCGAAACATCCACCACACGCGGGGGGCCGAAAAAATGCCCATGCCGTCATAGACCACCACTTGATGCCCGTCGCCCACCCCCATTGCGCGGACGCGGGCCATGAATTTTTCAATTGGGGGCACGGTATGGGGGAGGCCGGTGCGCAGGTCGGCGATTTCGTCGATGTCAAAGTAGCGGGCACCGGGGATGTGGGTTGCGGCGTATTCCGCCTTGGCGTCGCGGCCCATGTCGGGCAGATACCATGAGGCATCGAGCAGGCGCAGATCGGGCGATTTGAGATGCTCGGCCAGCCATTTGGTTGAGACGAGGGAGTGCGGATCATCAAGGGCGCGGTCAGTCACGGCGAGGGCCAGCCTTTTGAACAAGGGGTTTTGCGCATCCCCCCTAGACCTGTGGCGCGTTTGGCGCAAGGCCGGAGCGTTAGCTGTTGTCGCGCAGGAGGCGTTGTTTTTGGCGGCCCCAATCGCGTTTTGCCTCGGTCTCGCGTTTGTCGTGCAGTTTTTTGCCTTTGGCGATGGCGATTTTGAGCTTCACGCGGCCTTTATCGTTGAAATACATCACCAGCGGAACCAGCGTCATCCCTTCGCGTTGTGTCGCGTTCCACATGCGGATGATTTCTTTTTGTTTGGCGAGCAGCTTGCGGCGTTGCCGTTCGTTGGTGTGGCCCCATGTTTTGGCGGGATCGTATTTGGCGATATAGGCGTTGGTGAGCCAAAGTTCGCCGTCCTCAACACTCGCGTAGCTTTCGGCGATGTTGGATTGGCCGGTGCGCAGGGATTTCACCTCGGAGCCTTGCAAGATAATGCCAACTTCGAGGTCGTCCTCGATGGCATAATCGTACCGCGCCCGCCGATTTTCAGCGAGGACTTTGTAATTGGTATTGTCGGGTTTCTTGGCCATGGTTGGGATGAGATAGGGGCAAGGGGCGGTGCTGTCTAGGGTCGCATCGCGGGGAGGAACGGGTAAGGTGCGGTAAATCGCACCTTACGCACGGGGATGAGCATGCCGCAGACCACATTGAGCAACGCCTGCGCGCGGCGTTTGTTTTTGCATCACCACGGCTTGATCGCCCCGCCCAAGGGCAGTGGCAAGGGCGCGGATTTGGACGCGGTGGTCCAGCATTTGGGGTTTGTGCAGTTGGATAGTGTGAACACGCTGGCGCGTGCGCACGACCTGATTTTGTGGTCGCGGCAAAACCAGTACCGGCCGCGTGCGTTGGAACGCCTGCTTGATCGCGACAGGCGTGTATTTGAGCATTGGACCCATGATGCCGCCGTGTTGCCGATTGCGCATTTCCCCTATTGGCGCAAACGGTTTGCGATGGATGCCACCCGTTTAAGCCGCCGTTGGAAGGCGGATCGTCGTGCGGGGTTTGAAGAGCAGATCGCAGCGGTGCGGCGGCAGATCACCGATGACGGCCCGTGTGGTAGCGGCGACGTGGGCCAAGGCGAGGTGCGCGGGTCGGGGGGATGGTGGGATTGGCATCCTTCAAAGACCGCGCTTGAGTATTTGTGGCGGTCCGGCGAATTGTCGGTGGTGCGGCGCGAGAAGTTTCGCAAGATTTATGATCTGACCGAGCGGGTTATTCCGCCGGAATATTTGAATGCGCATGTGACGGATGCCGATACGGTGGAGTGGGCCTGTGCGCAGGCGATGAACCGTTTGGGATTTGCCACGTCAGGTGAATTGGCGGCGTTTTGGGAATTGGCCACCCCTGCGGAGGCACGGGAATGGTGTAAGACGGCGCATGCGCAGGGGCGGATTGAGGAGGTTTTGCTGGCAAATGTGGATGGCAGTTTGCGCAAGTCTTTTGCCTGGGCGGGGCTTGCGGCGCGGGCCGAGGATGCGCCTGATCCGGTGAACCGCGTGCGCCTGTTGTCGCCGTTTGATCCGGCGTTGCGGGATCGCAAGAGGGCGGAGCGGTTGTTTGGGTTTCATTACCGGATCGAAATTTTCGTGCCCGAAGCCAAGCGGCAGTACGGGTATTATGTGTTTCCGGTGATGGAAGGCACGCAGATGATCGGGCGGATGGACCTGAAGACAGACAGGGCAAGCGACACGGTGCGCGTGCGGGCGTTTTGGCCAGAGGCGGGTGTGGCGTTTGGCAAGGGACGGCAGGCGCGGCTGGAGGCCGAAGTGGGGCGCGTGGCCCGGCTTGCGGGGTGTGGGCATGTGGCGTTTGAAGATGGGTGGGTGCGGTAGGTAAGGTGGGGTATACCCCACCCTACCTTGCGTCGTTACCCGTTGAGCAGACCCGCGTGGATCATCGCGGCGCGGATCGCGGCCTTGGTATCGTCAGACACCGGCACCAGTGGCAAGCGCACCTCGTCCGAGCAGAGCCCCAACAGCGACATGCCGTATTTCGCACCGCACAGACCCGGCTCCATGAACACTGCCTCGTGCAGGGGCATCAAGCGGTCCAGCTGTGTAAGGGCTGTCGCGAAATCACCCCGAAGGGTGCTTTCTTGAAACTCGGCGCAAAGCGCGGGAGCCACATTGGCGGTTACGGAAATACAACCAACGCCACCATGCGCGTTAAAACCAAGCGCCGTGGCATCCTCGCCGGACACCTGCACAAAATCAGCGCCACACTGCATCCGCTGCTGGGGGACCCGCGCCAAATCGGCGGTGGCGTCTTTGACGCCCATAATCATCGGATTTTTGGCCAAGACGCCCATTGTCTCGGGCGTCATATCAACCACCGAGCGGCCCGGAATATTATAGATCACGATTGGCAGGCCCACAGAGGCCGCGGCCTCAAAATGCGCGACCAGCCCGCGTTGTGTTGGTTTGTTATAATAAGGCGTCACCACCAGCGCGGCATCGGCGCCCGCCTTTTTGGCGGCCTCGACCAAACGCACGGTTTCGACGGTGTTGTTGGACCCTGCCCCAGCCACAACTGGCACACGACCAGCCGCCTGAGCGACGACGGTTTCGACCACCAGATCGTGTTCTTCGTGGGTTAGTGTCGGGCTTTCGCCGGTTGTGCCCACTGGCACCAAGCCGTGACTGCCCTGATCAATATGCCAGTCCACAAGTTTTTTGAGCGTATCGAGATCCACCTGGCCGTTCGCAAACGGCGTGACGAGGGCGGGAAGGCTTCCCTTGATCATGACACGCATCCTTGTTTTGTGGGCCCTTGGATCACCATGATCGGGCACTGTGATGGGCGGCTTCTAACGGCCTTTGGGGGCGTTGCCAAGTTTGTGAGTTGAACATACGCTGAGACCCCTTAGGTTGTTGGTTCCCCTCCCCCACTGGGACGTTTTCTATGCGCTTGATCACACTCCTTTTTCTGATGATTTGTTTTGCCCGTCCGCTTGCGGCGCAGGCGGATGATTTTGCCCCTGTGGCCGAGGCCATGCGAGCCGAGGAGTGGGATGCGGCCTATTTGCTTGCCTTGGCGCAGGGCGAGGTGGCCCATACGCTGGTGACATGGACGCGTTTGCGCGATGGCGCGGGCAGTATTGCGGAATACGAGGCCTTTTTGGCGGCCTATCCGGATTGGCCGGGGCTTGAGCGTTTGCGCCGTGAGGGAGAGCGGGCAATCCCGCAGGGCCATGACCCCGCGCAGGTGATTGCGTATTTTGGTGATAACCTGCCCCAAACGGGGGCGGGTGCCGTGCGGCTGTCGGAGGCGCATATTGCGCGTGGCGCGCCCGACCAAGCGGCGGCGATGTTGACGCAAGTTTGGAGCAATCAGGGGTTTGATGACGCAGACCACGACCGATTGATCGCAGCCTATGCCCCGGCCCTTGCGTCGGTGCACACAGAGCGCGCGGATGCGATGTTGTGGCGCTGGCGGACCAGCGATGCAGAGCGGCTTTTGGATCTATTGCCGCCGCAAGAGCGCGCCCTTGCGCAGGCGCGCATTGCATTGATCACGGGCAGTGGCGCGGCGGCGGCATTGGTGGCGCAAGTGCCCGACGCCTTGCGCGATGATCCGGGCCTGGCCAATGCGCGGTTTAATGCGATGGCGCAGGCGGGTGATTATACGGATGCGATTGCGTTGATGACGGCGCGCAGCACCTCGGCGGAGGCATTGGGCGAGCCGTTTCGCTGGGCCTCTTGGCGGGCGACTTTGACGCGCTGGACCCTTCGGCAGGGCCGGGCCGAGCAGGCCTATGAGATTGCGACTGCGCATTTCCTAAGCGATGACGGGCGGGATGCGTCGTTTTATGCGGATCTGGAATGGTTGGCGGGCTATGCCAGTCTGCGTTTGGGCAATCCGGCCCGCGCCAAGGCGCATTTTGAGGCGATGTCGGCCGCAGTGAGCAGCCCGATTTCAACATCGCGGGCGTCTTATTGGCTGGGCCGGGCGGAAACGGATTTGGGCAATGACGATGCCGCGACGGCGGCCTATTTGGACGCGGCACAGCATCAGACGGCATTTTATGGCTTGGTGGCCTCGGATGTGTTGGGCCTGTCGCTTGATCCGGCAATCGCGGGTGGCGAAGAGTTTGCCGATTGGCGGGATGCGGCGTGGGTGCGGGGCGATTTGGCGGTGGCGGCGACCACGTTGTTGGATGCGGGAGAACGTGGGCGGGCGGTTTTGTTTATCTCAAAACTCGCGCAGACATTGGACCGCACGGGTCTTGGGCAGCTTGGCGATATGCTGACGGCGCGAGATGAGCCGTGGTTGACGGTTCTTGTGGGCAAGACGGCTGTTGCGCGGGGGATTGTGATCCCGGCGCATTATTTTCCGTTGCACCCTCTTGCGGAGATGGATTTGCCTGTCTCGGATGCGCTTGCGTTGTCGATTGCCCGGCGCGAGAGCGAGTTTAATTTCACCGTAGGCTCGCCTGTTGGGGCGCTTGGGTTGATGCAACTGATGCCGGGTACTGCGCGCGAAGTGGCGGGCGAGCTTGGCCTGTCTTATAGTCGTGCGCGTCTGACGGCGGATTGGCCCTATAATGCCCGCCTTGGCAGCCAGTATTTGGCGAACCTGACCGAAACATTCGGCGACAGCCCGGTGATGATTGCGGCGGGGTATAACGCGGGGCCATCGCGGCCGCGGACATGGATGAGCCAACGCGGAGACCCGCGGCGCGGCGATGTGGATGTGATTGATTGGATTGAGAGCATTCCGTTTACCGAGACGCGCAATTACGTGATGCGGGTCTCGGAATCGATCCCGGTTTATGAGGCGCGTTTGAGTGGGCGTGCGGGCCCGGTGCGTTTTATGGACCTGTTGCTGGGGGCGGCGCCTTCTGTGCGCCCGCAAGCGCGGCCCTAGGCCGTTTGAGAGCGGCGTTCGCGCCACAGCGTGAACAACCCCGCCCCCACCACGATCATGGCGCCGAGGGCCACATGAGGTTCGAGGACCTCGCCAAACACCCAGATGCCGATGGCCGAGCCAAAGACCAATTGCAGATAGGCAAAGGGTTGGACGGCGCTGGCCTCGGCGACCTCGTAGGTTTTGATGAGCAAATAATGCCCGGTTGAGCCCAGCAGGCAGAGCAGCCCCATCCAAAGCCAATCGCGACCGAGCATCGGCTCCCAGAACCACACACCGACGAGGGTGAGGGCGATTGCGCCGGTGGTGCCGGTCCAGAAAAAGCTGGTGGCGGCGGTGTCTTGGCGGGCGGCATAGCGGGTGAGCAAACTGTAGAGCGCAAACATCAACGCAGAGGCCAAGGGCACGGCTGCGGCGGGGGCAAACACGGTGCGGCCCGGTTGCAAGATCACCATCACACCGCAAAAGCCCAGCGCGATGGCAACCACACGCAGCCAGCCGACGCGTTCGCCCAAGACCGGGCCAGAGAGAGCGGCGATAATCAACGGATAGCAGGCAAAGATCGCCAAACTTTCGACAAGGCCAAGCAACACAAATGCCAGCACCATGACGCAGATTTCAAATGCCAAGAGCAGGCCGCGAAAGCCCTGCAACAGCGGCTGTTTTGTGGCGGCGGCCGCGCGGATTGAGCCCGCTTGTCGGCGCGCAATCGAAAGGACAAAGGCGGCAAAGAACCAATAGCGGATCAT
>JALZWD010000434.1 GCA_023300365.1 Flavimaricola sp.
GAGGGCATTGTCGTCATTGATCACAAGAATAGGTGTCATTATTGGCCGTCCTCTGGGCTAAACTTAGGAGGCATACTAAACAACAATGGCCGCACCGCCACAAGCCATGTGCCGCTTGCCACAGGGCCTTGGTTGCGACAACAATAGAGCCACACCAGATCAACAAAGGCATTCCCATGCTTCGCAACCTGACCCTCGCGCTCACCACCCTCGCGGCCCCCGCAATGGCCCAAGGCCAGTTTGATGGCACGTGGAGCTTTCTCAGTGCGGGCCAGACCGATCCGTTTTTCATCCTCGAACTCGACGAAAGCACGGGCACCATGCAAGGTGCGGGATTGATTATGAACGGGCAGGGGGCGCTAACCGAGGGCGCTGTGGCCGTCACCGCCGGGGCCTCTCTCGAAACCGCCCTTCAGATTGAGCTTTCTTTTGGTGGCGAACAGGGCGCCACTGGCATCCTCACTGTCATTGACGGCACCGCCACTCTCGTTCTTGCTGGTGCAGCGACACAAGGCCAATTCATTCCCTTTGGCACGGCCCCCGCCGTGGCAACCACCGCGCCCACCACCACCACCACCGCCTCAACCGAGCAAACCTGCGCCTCAATGATGACGGTGCAACAGGATGTGATCCTCCACGCCACCAGCACAGAGCGCATCCAGATCCAGGCAATCTACGACCAAGCCGACAGCCGCTATGGCCAAGACCTCACGCTGGATCGGTGTTCCTATCTTCTGACCGAATTGTCGCAAATCGCCGGTGGCACGCCTGCGGCTGAACCGTCGCCACTTGCACCGCCCCCCACCACCACCGGGTCGTCTTGCGATGATGTCGAACCACTTGTGACCGCGATCAATGCCCGTCGCTTGGCAAACGGCCTGACCAATCTCGATACAGTGCAAACAATACTTAACGAGGCGGGCCTCGGGGTCGATGGTGTCTGGAGCACAGGTGCTTGCGAATTAGGAGCCTCAAACCTGCGCGACTACCTCGCCTCCATCGAGGCCGCACCCGCCGGACAATCACCCATACAATCGCCCATACAGACGACCACCACAAACGTCGTCAAAGACCCAACACAACCCGCCCCCGAAATTTCGCTTACGGGCATGCGGCAATTAGAATTCCAAGTCGAAGGCGTCTCCGAACACCTCAACATGCGCTCTGGGCCCGGCACAGACTTCGACGTGGTCTACCAACTGCCCTTCTTTGCACGCAACATGCGCATCGTCGGCGCCGGATGCAGCCCGTCATTGGACGAGGACCGCTTTCCCACGCTCTCATACGCTTCCCAAGTGGTCGAACTGTCGCCGCGCTGGTGCGAGGTTGAATGGAACAACACCCAAGGCTGGGTCGCCGCACATTTTATCCGCCCGATGTAAAGTAAAGCCGGTTCACGAGAAAAAGGCGGTCGCCCATCACCACCGTCCTGTCGCTCTATACCTAACCGCAATTCCGTCGTGATTTCGATATCCTCTGTCTTAGATATCGCCGATTTCATGCATGCTCGCGTCGATGCCAAGCGCCGATCCAACAGGCGCTCGCACCAAACCCTGAGCGGCTGCGGCATTTTTCAGTGATTATGACAAAAGTAAGGCGGGAGCGCAGAGCCCCCGCCTAATTGTACGCCCCGGGTGGAGGCGATATTCTAATGCATTTCCGGCACCAGAATCTCTCGCTTGCCAACATGATTTGCAGAAGAAACAACACCTTCGTCTTCCATCTGCTCAACCAATCTGGCTGCTTTGTTATATCCTATCGCAAGTTTGCGTTGAATGTATGACGTCGAACACTTTCTGTCCTTGGCCACGATTTGCACCGCCATATCATAAAGCGCGTTCTCACCGTCGGTATTCCCACCAAGCCCAAGCACCAAGTCAATGCTGCTCTCGGTATCCTCAGACGGGCCTTCCACAACACCTGACATATACTCCGGTGGTCCGAAACCCTTGAGGTGGTTCACAATCTCTTCAACTTCCTCATCGCTACAGAACGGTCCGTGAATACGGCTGATCTTGCCGCCACCGGCCATGTACAACATGTCGCCCATTCCCAATAACTGCTCTGCACCCATCTCGCCAAGAATGGTTCTTGAATCAATTTTAGAAGTCACCTGAAACGAAATCCTAGTGGGAAAATTCGCCTTAATTGTACCCGTAATCACATCCACAGACGGACGCTGTGTCGCCATGATCAAATGGATGCCCGACGCACGCGCCATTTGCGCCAATCGCTGAATGCATGCCTCGATCTCTTTCCCGGCGACCATCATCAAATCGGCCATCTCGTCCACGATCACCACGATATAGGGCAACACCTCTGGCACAATGCTCTCGGTCTCAAAGATCGGATCACCCGTTTCCTCGTCAAACCCGGTCTGCACAGTGCGGTCAAAGTTCTCGCCCTTGGCCAGCGCATCCTTCACCCGGCCATTATACCCGTCGATGTTCCGCACGCCCATCTTCGACATCTTGCGATACCGCTCTTCCATCTCGCCCACGACCCACTTGAGCGCCACAACCGCCTTCTTGGGGTCTGTCACAACAGGCGACAAAAGATGCGGAATGCCATCATAAACCGACAGCTCAAGCATCTTGGGGTCGATCATAATCAACCGGCATTCCTCAGGCGTCAGCTTATAAAGCAGGCTGAGGATCATCGTGTTAATCGCCACCGACTTACCCGACCCCGTCGTACCCGCGATCAACAGGTGGGGCATCTTGGCAAGGTTGGCGATAATCGGCGCGCCACCAATATCCTTACCAAGGGCAAGGGGCAGCTTCATATTGCTATCGCCAAAATCTCGCGCCGACAGCATCTCGCGCAAAACAACCATCTCGCGCTTTTCATTCGGCAATTCGATGCCAATCACACTGCGCCCCGGCACGGTGCTCACACGGGCCGACAAGGCCGACATGCTGCGCGCAATATCATCTGACAAACCGATCACGCGGGATGCCTTCAATCCCGGCGCAGGCTCAAGCTCGTACATCGTCACAACCGGGCCGGGGCGTACCGATACGATCTCGCCCTTCACACCGTAATCATCCAACACACTCTCAAGCATCCGCGCGTTCTCTTCCAACGCCTCGTCGCTCAAATGATGCCGCTCGACGCTGTCCGGCGACGTCAAAAGATTAAGCGGCGGAAGCTCGTAATCCTTGTATTTATCCTCCAGCGGCAACGCCGGCTGCGCCTCGGCCTTGGCCCGCGCTGATGTGGGCACGGCCTTGGTGTCGCGGGGCTGGACCAGCGCGCTTTTCTTGGGCTCAAACGCGGGGGGCGGGGCGGGCATTT
>JALZWD010000435.1 GCA_023300365.1 Flavimaricola sp.
GATCTTGGGGCTGGATGGGGCTTTCTTGCTGCCCCGATATTGGCACGCAAGGGTGTCCAATCGCTTGATTTGATCGAGGCGGAAGCCTTGTCACTGGACTGCGCCCGGCAAAACGTCACCGATGAGCGGGTTCAATTCCTGTGGGAAGATGCGACGACATATCGACCTGCAAAAGGCTACGATGCCATTGTGATGAACCCTCCATTTCACGTTGGTCGTACCGCTGATCCGTCGCTTGGGCGTGCGTTTATCACCTCTGCTGCTAAGATGTTGGCGGGCCACGGCAAACTGTGGATGGTTGCAAACCGCCATTTGCCATACGAACAAGCCTTGAACGATACGTTCCGTAATGTTGATTTGATTGCACAGAATAACGCATTCAAAGTGTACCATGCCACGCGCCCGTTGCGCTAAATTACGTCCTATCGGAGGATTGAGTCATGTCATTTGCCATTGAAGGTAAAACCGCAATTGTGACTGGTGGTGCAAATGGCGTCGGCCTTGCCATCGGAAAGCATTTTTTAAAAATGGGGGCGAACGTCGTGTTCGCGGACATGGACGAAGAACGTCTGAAGGCTGAAATCACTAATTATGCGGATGAAGACAGTAAGGCACGGATATTTGCGGGTGATTTACGTCAGAAACTTACGGTCGCCAACTTGCTGTCTGCGACAATTGACGCCTTCGAAAGGGTCGACATTCTAGTAAATGCATCCCGGCAAGTGTTGTTGTCTGACCCGCTGAGCGTCGATGACACGACTGTCTCTGACTTGATCGACCAGAATTTGATGACTGCGTTGCGGCTGACACAGGCAGCCGCGCGCCGTATGATCAAGCAGGCGGAAGGTCAGGATGACCAAGCTTATGTCGGGTCTATCGTGAACATCAGCTCTATTGCTGCTCGTCGGGCGCATCCGGACTTGCTTGCATATTCGGTGAGTTCTGCTGCTTTGGACCAAATGACACGCTCGATGGCCGTCGCGTTGGCAGATAAGCGTATCCGAGTGAACGCTGTTGCCTTTGGATCAGTGATGAGTGCGAGCCTGAAAGGGACGCTGCGCGAGAACGAGGAAATGCGCGAAGCAATTGTTGAGAACACGCCACTGCAGCGCATCGCCAACCCCAACGAGGTGGCAGACGCTGTGCAATATCTTGCTTCAGATGCAGCTGGATTTGTGACGGGTCAGATTATCACCGTTGACGGCGGTCGCACGTTGATTGATCCGACAGCCGTATCGGGCCACTGATTATTCAGGAAAACGCGCATTGCATTGTGCGATGCCGGCCTGTGCGTTGGAAATGTTCTGCATTTGACGTTGTTCTAATGACGTCAGTTTGGCACGTTCGGCGTTCAGATCGATAGCCACCGGAACTGTACGGGTAAAGGTAGAGGTTTTCTCACAGCGAATTCGGATCTCCACACCTTCACTGTCCCTACCAGAGCAGGTCGAGCGACGGGTTCTCACTTCTTGACGTTCTTCTAAGGCGAAACCACGTTCCAGATTGCCTTGTGTTTCCGCAATTAGCTTATCAAGGATACGGACCTCACGGTTCACTTCATCAAGACAGGCTTCGCGGGGCGTCGCACAAGCGGTCAACAAAAGAGGCACGATCAAAAGGGCGGCACGCATCTGAATTTCCTTCGGTTTCTTTTTGACAGGTATTGATCTACGTCAAAGGCCTGTGGTCCGGTCCATGACATGGTATAGCACAGATTGTTATGCAATATCAGACCAAAGGAAGATGCATGTCAGATGAAATGAAAACTGAGAAAGAAACCGCCGCTGCTTGGTTTCGGACTTTGCGCGATGAGATCGTGACTTCCTTTGAGAATTTAGAAGAAACGCAGGTAGCTGGGCCAACCGCGGACCTGCCGGCAGGTCGTTTTGAGATCACTGAAACAACACGTGCCGCTGATGACGGAAGCGATGCGGGCGGTGGTCTTATGTCTGTCATGCGTGGCGGTCGTGTGTTTGAAAAAGTCGGCGTGAATACCTCAACCGTTTACGGCGAACTGGGTGCTGCTGCGCAAAAGGCGATGGCGGCGCGAGGGGTCCCCGGCATGGAAGATGACCCACGGTTTTGGGCATCGGGGATTTCATTAGTGGCCCATATGCAGAACCCACACGCCCCTGCAGTTCATATGAATACCCGTATGTTCTGGACGCCTCATGCGTGGTGGTTCGGTGGTGGGTCGGATTTGAACCCGTGCTTGGAATATGCCGAAGACACCGCGCATTTTCACGCCACCCAAGAGGCGCATTTGGCACCACATGGCGACGACCTTTATCCCCAGCTTAAGAAATGGGCGGACGAGTATTTTTATATCCCACACCGCAAGCGCGCCCGCGGCGTCGGTGGTATTTTCATGGACGACCGGAACACTGGCGATTGGGAGGCCGACTTTGCCCTAACCCAAGACATTGGCCGCGCGTTTTTGCCCGCCTACCAACCATTGGTTGAGCGGCGTTTGAATATGAAGTGGGGCGAGGCCGAAAAGGATGCGCAATTGGTGCACCGGGGGCTCTATGCGGAATATAATCTGGTGTATGATCGCGGCACCAAGTTTGGCCTTGAGACGGGCCACGATGCCAATGCGGTGTTGATGAGCCTGCCACCGCTGGCCAAATGGCACTAGCGCCTAGTCGACGGTAATAAACCGCGCGCCGGTTTCGCTGCGGGCCTCGCCAAAACCGCTGATGTCTTGTTGCGGTTCCGGCGCAGCAAGCAGGGCGACGCTGCGTTGGCCGTGAGTGATGGACTGAAGCGCCAAGCGCAGGGCGTTGGTATCGAGGTCGTCGCTGGTGCTGGCGATTGCGTCCAACAGGCCGAATTTCTCAAGCTTGAGCGCGCCAGTGGCCAAACGGTGTTGTGCGATCTCGCGACGTCCATAGTCGGGGCCAAGGGCCGCCAACTCGGTTTGTGTGGCGGGCGCAAATGACATCGCAAGCGACAGCATCAGCAACAAACCTGAGATGCCTTTGAACAGGGCTTTGATAACAAACATCGATCGCGTCCTTGGTGGCGTGGGCGCGCTATGCGCCACGCTCGCCCTAGACGGCCAATGTGACGATTTCAGGGAACGCGCCCTAGTTTACGGGCGGGATCACCTTGCCGGGATTAAGGATGCCCTTAGGATCAAGCGCCTGTTTCACCGATTGCATCACCGAGAGGGCCACCGGGTCTTTGCGGCGGCGCATCGTGGCCAGTTTCGAGACGCCAATGCCGTGTTCGGCCGAGAAAGAGCCGCGCAATTCCTCAACCACGTCTTCGACGGCTTCGGTCATCGCGTCGCTTTTGGCCTCGGTGTAATCGGGCGGATAGACGGTGTAATGCACGTTGCCATCCCCGAGGTGACAGACGCAGACATCCATCATATCGGGGTCGATTGCCGTCATCCGGGCGTTGGCTTTTTCAAGGAAAGTGCCAACCATATCCACCGGCACACAGACGTCGGTATTGACGAATTTGCCCAAGCCAAAGGCCACCTCGCCTGCGGCCTCGCGGCGGGCCCACATCTCGGCGCGCTGTGCCTCGTTTGTGGCAACCACCGCATCGAGGACCTCGCCGTTCTCAAGCATGCAGCCCAGCGTTTCCTCAAGCAATGTCACCACCGGAACCGAGCCATCCTCAAGTGGCGTGGCATCGCGCGGCGCGAGGGCGCCCACCTCGATCATAATGTTGATTTCGTGGGGCTCCTCAAACGGTTCGCGTGCGTCCGGGAAAAGCTTCATATGCCCCGCGATATAATTGCGCGACATCAACTCAAAGGCCTCAACCGCGCGGCCTGTGATCTCTTGCATTGTATTGAGCAGCTTGAGGGCCGCCTCAAGCGAGGGCATGGCGACCATTGCGGTGGCATAGGCGCGGGGTTTGGGGTGCAGCTTGAGGACAGCGGCGGTGATAATGCCAAGCTGTCCTTCGGCACCAACGACCAAATTGCGCAGATTAAGGCCAGAGTTGTCTTTGTGCAGCTCACTCATCAAATTCATGATGCGGCCATCGGCCAACACCACCTCGATCCCCATAACCAGATCGCGGGTATTGCCATAGCGCACGACATTCACGCCGCCCGCATTTGTGGAAAGAAAGCCGCCAACCATCGTTGATCCGCGCGCGCCGAATGTGAGCGGGAAGATCAAGCCATGTGCATCCGCTGCGTCATGGATGGCCGAAAGGATCACCCCCGCCTCAACGATGGCCACACGCCCATCGGCGCGGATTTCGTGAATTTTGTTCAAACGGTCAAGCGAGAGCATCAATGCGCCGTCCGCCACGGTGCCGCCCGCAAGGCCGGTGTTGCCCGAAACCGGGACGACGGGTGTGGCCGTTTCATGCGCAAGGGTCAGGATGGCCGAAACTTCGGCGGTATTGGCAGGGCGCAAGACGGCCATGGGCGTAAAGGTGTATTTGCCGGTCCAATCCTTGGACCAAGGTGCCGCGTCTTTGCCACTTAGGACATAGCCCGTTCCAATGGCTGCGCGCAGCCTGTCCAAGATCTCGGTCATGGTGGTCCTCTCCCGTGTTGGGGTCTGGTCTATATCAAACAGGAGGGGCATGGTAGCGTCAGGTGGACTTGAACCACCGACCCCAGCATTATGAGTGCTGTGCTCTAACCAACTGAGCTATGACGCCATGCGAGGCAGGGGATAGGCCGTGGGGCGTGGCCTTGTCAAATGCAAAACGCGCGAAAGGGGCTGGATTTCGGTGGATTTGCCCGGCAGCTTGCGGGGCAGGCGAATGAGACCCCTTGGGCAAAGGCATGATGATGGCGATGGATGATCCCAAAGACCTGTTGCGTGGGCTGTTTGATCGGGCTGTTGCGGTGGCCGATCCGATGCAGGTGATTCCACCGATCTTGCCCGCCAAGCCTGCGGGCCGTGTGGTTGTGGTCGGGGCGGGCAAGGCATCGGCGCGGATGGCCGAAGCGGTGGAACGGGTTTGGGGCCCTTGCGAGGGTCTGGTGATCACGCGGTATGGATATGCGCGCGATTGCGTTGGTGTCCGCATCGTCGAGGCGGCGCACCCGGTGCCGGATGCCGCGGGGGTCACGGCCACAACCCAGATGCTGGCTTTGTTGGCCGATTTGGGGCCAAACGATACGGTGCTTGCGTTGATCTCTGGTGGGGCGTCGGCACTGCTTTGTGCGCCTGCGGGGGCGATGACCTTGGCGCACAAACAAGCGGTGAATGCCGCCCTATTGGCCAGCGGTGCGCCGATTGACCGGATGAACACATTGCGCAAGCACCTGAGCCGTGTGAAGGGCGGGCAATTGGCGGCGGCGGCGCATCCGG
>JALZWD010000436.1 GCA_023300365.1 Flavimaricola sp.
CCAAACCGTAACGCGCCGCGATGTGGGCGGCAAAAACCGCGCCGCCAGCAGGGCCGGATTCAACCAGCCGCACCGGAAACTCGGCGGCGTTTTGAATTGAAATAATGCCGCCACCAGAATGCATCAAAAAGATACGGCACGCCGCGCCTTCGTCCTTGAGGCGATCTTCGAGGCGGCCCAGATAAGACGCCATCAGCGGCTTAATATAGGCATTGGCCACAACGGTATTGAAACGTTCGTATTCGCGCATCTGCGGCGAGACCTCGGAGGAAATCGAGACCGCAACATGCGGGAGTTTTTCGGCCAGCACATCGCGCACCAGCCGCTCGTGCGCGGGATTAAGATAGGAATGGATCAACCCCACAGCGACACTTTCAAAGCCCGCTTGGCCGATCTTATCAACGACGGCTTCGACCTCTTTTTTGTCAATGGCCACCAACTCTTGGCCGTTCGCGTCGATCCGGCCCGCGACGGTAAATCGCATGTGCCGGGGCAACAAAGGATCGGGAAGGTTGAGGTTGAGATCATATTGCTCAAACCGGCTTTCGGTGCGCATTTCGATCACATCGCGAAACCCTTGGGTGGTGATCAATGCGGTTTTGGCACCGCGCCGTTCAATGAGCGCGTTGGTGGCCAATGTGGTGCCATGGATTATCTGACTGATCTGTGACGGCGCGACGCCAGCCTTGGCACAGACCTGATGCATGCCGTCGATGATGGCGTTCTCGGGGGCGGTATAGGTCGTTAAAACTTTGGTTGAGAATGGCAGCCCGTCTTTTTCAAGAACAACGTCCGTAAAGGTGCCGCCGATATCGACGCCAAGGCGGATAGAAGGGGATGCCATATCGTGCTCCTGATCTGGGTTACGCAGTACAGGTGGCCCAAGTTGCAGGCTTTAGTCAAATCGATTAAATTTCTTGACCTGATCAATTATTTTGATCGCTCCCGGTTGCCATCGCCGCTTTTGCGATTTGTGCGGCTTTCTCTACATAGAGGGCCGCACGGGCCGGGGCAAAGCGTGCGTAAAATGACAATGGATCCGGCAACCAGCCGATATCGACTTGGTGTAAAGCGCCAGATGCAACTTCGTCTTTGACAAGCCGTTCGGGCAGCAGCGCGACACCCAAGCCCTCTAGTACCATCGGAACACAAGCAGACAGCGCACTCGAGTGCACGATCCTTTCGCGCGGTAATCCGCGCTCTGCGGCGATGCGATGAAGCGCGGCACAGGCTTGGGTATGTTTGGCATGGGCCAAGATCGTCTGGTCAAAAACCATCGCGAGTGACGGCGCGGGATTGATGTGTTGCAACACATCGGAATTGGCGATCCAGCAATACGGCTCTTGCCCCAATGATGTGCTGGCAAAGGCCTTGGATTTGAAAGGGCCAGTGTGCAAGGCCAGATCAAGTTTTCCCTCCATCAGGCGCGTATCAATGGCGGTGGAAATATCCACCTCAAGCTGAATTCGCAGCTTTGGATAGGCCTCTCTCATCAGCCGCAAAAACCGTTGCAACCATGTGCAGGCCACAAGCTCGGTAACGCCCAGCCGAAGGGTTTCTTCAATAAGATCCTGACGGCCCGCATCATCGATAAGTGCTTCGGCCGACCATAAAATGTCGCGCGCGCGCTTGAGGAGCTTGTCGCCATCAGCCGTCAGTCGAACACAACCCGCATCGCGAATAAACAACACCACATCTAAGGTGCTCTCAAGGGCGGTGATGCGCGCCGAAATATTGGGCTGTGTGGTGCCAAGCGCCAGTGCTGCTGCACGAAATGTGCCAGTGTCGACAACAAAGGCAAAGGCCTCAAGTTGTTTGAATGTGATCTTGCTTTTGATCATGTACGTCCTGTGGCCAACATCACGGGCCCTTGGGGGGGCAGGGGCGACAAAGAGATGGGCACCCAGAAAACGCAATGCCGCGCGCGCATTTTGAGCACAGCACTCAAAGCGCGCCTAGGGCGTTGATTTTTCGGCGGCGACGATGATGATCTCGACCTTGAGGGTATCGCGGGCAAGCTTGGCCTCGCCACATGCGCGGGCAGGGGCGTGGCCTTGGGGAACCCATGCGTCCCAAACCGCGTTCATCTCGGCGAAATCCGCCATATCAGCAAGCCAGATGGTTGCTTGCAGGATATGCTCAGGGCCAGAGCCCGCCTCTTCTAACAGCGCATCGATCCGTGCGAGACAATCTTGGGTCTGCGCGGTCACCCCGTCGCCGGCACCGATTTGGCCACAAAGATAGATCGTGCCGTTGTGTTTGACGATTTTACTCATTCGTTCGGCGGTATGCAGGCGCTCAATCATTGTCGTCATCCGATCAGTTTGCGGGCCGCAAGGGCCGCTGAAATTTCGTCGAGGATCGCGGGATCGTCAATCGCGGCAGGCATTTTGAAATCCTGGGCATCGGCAATCTTTTGGATCGTCCCGCGCAAAACTTTGCCAGAGCGGGTCTTGGGCAGGCGCTTAATCTCAAGGGCGGTTTTAAAGGCGGCTACGGCCCCAATTTTTCCCCGGACCAATTGCACAAGCTCGCCTTCAAGCTCTTGTTGATCTCGGGCTGCACCGTCGTTGGTTACAAACAGACCCAAAGGCATTTGCCCCTTGAGGGGATCGGCTTTGCCAACCACGGCACATTCGGCGATGTCAGGGTGGCTTGCGATTACCTCTTCCATTGCCCCGGTTGAAAGCCGGTGGCCCGCGACATTGATGATGTCATCTGTGCGCGACATAATAAAAACATAGCCGTCCTCGTCGATGATGCCCGCGTCCGAGGTTGCGTAATATCCGGGATATTCGGCCAAATAGGACGAGAGAAACCGCTCGGGTGCTTGCCACAATGTTGGAAAGCTTCCGGGCGGAAGCGGCAGTTTGCAAACGATATTGCCGAGGGTGCCCGGCGCCACTTCGATGCCGCCATCATCGAGTACACGGATATCATATCCCGGCATCGGCTTGCCCGGTGAGCCAAGTCGCACAGGAAACCCACCGATGCCCACAGGATTGCCCGAGATCGCCCAGCCGGTTTCGGTTTGCCACCAATGGTCGATCACCGGGCAACCCAGCTTGGCCTGCGCCCATTCGATCGTGGCAGGATCCGAGCGTTCACCCGCAAGGAAAAGTGTGCGGAAATGCGACAGGTCATAGTCCCCAATCAACGCGCCTTTCGGGTCTTCTTTCTTGATCGCACGAAAGGCCGTGGGGGCGGTAAATAAAGAGGCGACCTTGTGGTCTTGGATCACGCGCCAGAATGCGCCTGCATCAGGCGTGCCGATGGGTTTGCCTTCATAAACCAAGGTCGTTGCACCGTGCAGCAACGGACCATAGCAAATATACGAATGCCCCACGACCCAACCAACATCAGACGCCGCCCAGAACACTTCGCCCGGCTTGACGCCATAGTGATTTTCCATTGTCCATTTCAACGCGACCATATGGCCGCCTGTATCGCGGACAACACCCTTGGGCTGGCCCGTCGTGCCGGAGGTATAGAGGATATACAGCGGATCGGTGGCCTCAACCGCGACGCATTCCGTTGTGCGGCCCTCTGCCATGGCCGCGCCAACAGCCTCGGCATAGTCCACATCGCGTTTCGGCGTAAGGTCACAGCGCAGCGTGTCGCGTTGCAATATCACGCAGTGGTCAGGTTTTTGAGTGGCCAATGTGATGGCTTCATCAAGCAACGGTTTATAGGCGATGACCCGGCCCGGCTCGATGCCGCAAGAGGCCGAGATTATCGCCTTGGGCGCGGCATCATCGATCCGTGTCGCAAGCTCTTGTGGGGCAAAGCCGCCAAAGACCACGGAATGCACGGCCCCCAATCTTGCGCAAGCAAGCATTGCAAAAATCGCTTGGGGAACCATCGGCATATAAAGCACGACCCGGTCGCCTTTGCTCACACCCAAGTCGCGCAAAACCGCCGCGAGGCCGCCAACCTGTTCCAGAACTTGAGCATAGGTATATCGCTCAACAGTGTCTGTCACGGGGCTGTCAAAAATCACCGCAAGCCTGTCGCCGTGTCCGGCCTCAATGTGTCGGTCGAGGCAATTGTAACAGGTATTGCACGTCGCCCCCTCAAACCACCGTCCATAGGCGCCACTGTCGGCAGTAAAGGCCCGAGGAGCGGGGGAGAACCAATCAATATCTTCCGCGGCCTTGGACCAGAATGTTTCTGGATCGGTTTGCCATGCGTTGTATGTTTGTTCGTATCCGGACACGCGTATTCCCCCTCACAGGTATAGTTTTGGCCAAGACGGCCACCGTCGACATAAATCGGCTTACCCAGTGATATAGCGTGATTTCCCGGTGCAGAGAAAGGCCACAACCGGCCCAATTTCATTTACCCAACCGGGCAAGGCCCCCTGCATCATAGGGCAAAACGTTTTATCGCCGTCGCAAGAGTTGTGCGGCCATCCAATTTATATCAATGTTTGCCAAAAGCGTCCGCATACCGACGCCAAGCAAGGATCCGAGATGAGTCTAAAAATTTCTGCCGCGAAGATGGTCGACGATGCGCGCGCCCGTATCCAAGAGATTGAGACACCTGACCTTATTGCGATGCTGGGTGATCCCAACGTGATTATCGTTGATATACGCGACGTGCGCGAACGCCAACGTGGCGGGTATATCCCCGGAAGCTTTCATGCGCCGCGTGGTATGATCGAATTTTGGGTTGATCCAGACAGCCCGTATTACAAAGAGATTTTTGGCCAAACGGACAAGAAGTACGTTTTTCATTGCGCCTCAGGTTGGCGTTCCGCCATCACCGTCGCCACATTGCAGGACATGGGCTTTGAGGCGGCACATCTGAGGGAAGGGTTTTCGACGTGGGGCAAACACGGCGGACCGATTGAGATGCCCGAACCGAAATCCTAGTTTTCGCCGCCGCGGTACACCATGGGATCATGGGGCAGCGCGCCCCTGAGTTTGTTTGTGGCGTTTGTTTGTGGCGCTAGGTCGACATACGCTTGGTCAAAAGCTCAAGCGCGTCTTCGAAAAATTGAGGGTTCCCGGCTGCGCGCGCAGCGAGTTGCGCGCCCTCAAGTAAT
>JALZWD010000437.1 GCA_023300365.1 Flavimaricola sp.
AGAACGCCCCGGCACATTGAAATGGAAGCCCAAGAAACGCATGCTTGAATTGGTGTTAAACCAACGCGCAATACCGTTATTCGGAGAAGTCGCCGAGGCGCGTTTAAACAGCCTCGGCAATGCCTTGGACGCCGAAGTTAAGGTCAGCGTCGCGCGGGATTAAAGCTCAATCTGGGGGGCGTCAATGACGCCTGATCCGGGCAAATCATCGCCCAGCTGCTCTTCGCCAAAGGGCGGTGCGAGGGGGCTGCGCCGGATCAAAATATCGCCATTTTCCAGCACCTCAAACTCGCGGTAATATTGAATGTCGTCGATGGCCCCGATGATGTCTGTGACCATCGGCGCCAACTCGTTCGCAACACCGCGCATCGCGGGCCCGATATCTTCGGCGAGGCTTTCGAAGTCTTCCAGAGCCGGCTCCATCTCTGTCATCAATCCACGCAAGAAAAGTTTGGCCCCCTCTTCCATCAAATTGAAGCCTTCTGCCTCTTGGGCGGCGAGTGGCGCAGAGAGCGGCACGGCCAAGGGCACGGTGAGCATTATGGCGAGGGCGGGCGCTGTGATGATCTGTTTCATGGGGCCAATATAAGCGTTCGCAGCGAAAATCCCAAATCAATCGTCAAAAGTGACCATCACCGGGAAATGATCCGAGGCCGTCAGCAGCGCCTTTTGCAGGGCCGGATCGGCAAAACAATCAGGATCTTCGAACGGATGCCAAATGCGCCAAGCCGGGTTTGACCCCTTAAGATTTGCCGACACCATGATGTAATCCAACAGCGCCGTCAAAAAGCGGCCATCGGGCGGCACCTTAAAACGGGCGGATGTGGGGGCCGCGGCCATACGTTTGCCAAGCGCCATCCGGGCGTGCGGATCGTAAAGCTGAAGGCCCGTATCCTCGCCCAAGACCACCTCGATCCCCGAGCGGCCAAACAGCTTTTCATATTCATCCAGCCCCGGACCATCGTTGAAATCACCCATGACCATGAGCGTATCACCGGCCTCGAGGTGGGCCTCAACACGGCGGCGCAACCAGACACATTGGGCCAGTTGCTTGCGCCGATTGGCGATTGATAGGCGCATCACATCATTGTCGTTGCGCGCGCCGTGCGGGGCCTTGGATTTGGCATGCACACCGATCAATCGCAGCGTTTTTCCGCCCCCGGTTTGAACCGCCAATTCGAGGGGCGGTTTCGACCATGTGATCGTCTCGGGCATGCCATCCACATCAACGTCGAGCTTTAATTTCGCTGCGAAAGACGGCGCCTCCGGGCTTGCTTGTGGGTCGTGCGCGACGGTGAGGGTTTGGGGATCGTAGAGGAACGAAATCTCTTGTTGGGTGTCGTTTACAAAGCCCATTTCGACCCGGTTGGCCCGCAGGCCAAAGTGCCGGGCAAAGGTTTCGAGCGCCTGCCCCCCATCGCGTTTGCGACTGCTGTCGGGGGCCTCGATGACCATGATGCCGTCAGCATCCATCGCCTGAAACACATCGCCCAACGCGGTGATCTGCGCCCCGCGCGGCACATCCCGACGCCCCGACCAGCTTTCGTCGTTTATCATCAGGCCGTCATCGTTGAACAAGCGGTCAAACCATTCAACATTATAGGTGGCAATTTTCATGCAGCCTGAAGCTCGTTTAGGATTTTTTCCCACGCGGCATTCACCGCGATCAAACGCCGCTCGGCCAGTTTAACGGCCTCGGCGGGCACGCCGCGTGCCTGCATCTGATCGGGGTGCGTTTCGCGCACGATTTGCCGATATTTCTTGCGGATCGCATCAAGCGTGGCGTCGTGGGGCATGCCCAAAACATCATAGGGATCGGGTTCGGCATCGGGGACATGCTGGCTTTTGATGCGGGCGAAACAGCGGCGCGTGAGGCCGAATATGTCGGACACCTCAAGCAAAAAGATTTCTTCGTTGGGGTGGTATTCCCCATCGGCCAAAGCGATGTGAAACAGGCCCGCAAGCACATCTTCGAGCTGTGCGCGCGTGTCGAACATATCGGCGATGCGGGTGGCGTATTCTTCAAATCCGGCGACATCTGTGCGGGCCATGTTGAACACTTTGGCCGCGTTACGCTCGTCCTCGGGAGAAATTTGAAAGACCTCGCGAAAGGCGGTGACCTCGTCGCGGGTTACAAAACCGTCCGCCTTGGCCATTTTGGCACCCAAAGCGATGACGGCGATTGTGAAGGCGACGCTTTGCTCGGGTGGGCTGCGCAGCTTGTCGAAGACGGCCGAAAGCCCCTCGCCCTGAGCGAGGGCGGAAAGAGCGTCACCGATGCGGATCCAAATCGACATGAGGGCATTTTAGGCGGCGAAAACTAAACTGGCCAGTATGGAAATGCATAGTCTTGGTGCAAATTTATATCACAATGTGCGGCGGCCCAATGGGGTGTCAAAGGTGGCGGTGATTGCAAATGGGCCGGTATGATGGGCGATCCGGGGATCGGAGATGCGGGCGGCAAGGTCGGGTGCGAAATCCTCGGCGTTGGGGTGAGTAACGCTTAGGGCAGTGAGGCGGATGCCTTGGTCGTCCAGACGGTCGGCGGGATGAACGCCCTGCCCCCATTGGATCAAAGTGGGCCATGCGCCATCAAACGGCAGGCTGCCGTCGGCGGGCACGGTCAGCTGCCAAGCCAGATCACCACGGGTCAGGTCAAGCGGGCGGCCGACGGATTTGGGCGCAGTTTTGAGCGCGTTTTCGATATTTTCGCAGCGAAAGATCCAATTGCCCATGCGCGGGGCGTGCGGTGCGTCGTCAAGATTGAACCAGCGCGGCCCCTCAAAGGGCGCGGCCTTGGGATCGGGGGCGATCACCTCGAGATATTCGCCCCGACCAAGACGCAACAGGCGATTATGCGTGCCGAAACGGGCATGTTGCCCGCCCGGTTGCAGGGTGATCCCGAGGGTGCGTTCGACGTGGGCGCAGCCGGTATCAAGATCGGCGCAAACGATGGCGAGGTGGTCTAGTTGCATTTTATGGCCCCTGAATGTTGGCGGGATTTTAGGCCGCGGCAGAGTGTCTGCGCAAACCAAAGTTTGAGGGACACCTGCGAAATCCGACTTTCGCATGCGAAAAGGCCGGATTTCGCCAATGAATTCAGCGTCAAGAGCGATGGATTTTCGCGCACTGTGCGTTCATTTTATGTATATATTTCTGTGGGTTATCCGCGCGCCTTGCGAATTAATTTAAGGATATCTTCGGCCGCTTCGGGGATATTGGTGCCCGGCCCAAAGATCGCTTTGACCCCAGCATCGTAGAGGAATTGGTAATCTTGTTGCGGTATGACCCCGCCACAGATCACCAGAATAT
>JALZWD010000438.1 GCA_023300365.1 Flavimaricola sp.
ATGTCCGCTATATTGTTGGTGCGTTTGATACATAAGGCCGGGTATTTTTGGCAAGATGAGACCATAAGAGGGCCCATCTTGCCGACAAAGCGCGCCATTCCAAGCGTGCCTCACCTTGCACGGCCATCGGCTCTCCAGCCTGTACCGCAGTTTGAGTCTACGCCGTCGTGGTGAATATTTTCTTAATGGTTCCTCAGGTTCGATTATTGAGCGCCTCGACAGCTGATGAGACCCGCCCGCTCCACATGCACCGCCCAAGTTCACCTTGCCCCGCAAGCCGCATTCCCCCAATCTCCAAGTCAACCGCCACATACACATAAAGGTCGTGCCTGATATGCAGCTCATTTCTTCTCCCTCCTCTCCTTTTGTCCGCAAAGTTCGCGCGCTGATCATTGAGGCGGGCCTGACAGAGCGTATTACCCAAACACCAGTGGCGACCACCGCGCTCAAGTCTGATCCACAGGCCGTCGCGGCCAATCCCATGGGCAAAATCCCTGCGCTCATTCGCGATGATGGCCCTGCGCTCTATGACAGCCGCGTTATCACGCGCTATCTTGATGCTTTGGCGAAAACCAACCTTTATCCCGAAGGCCGCATCTGGGAGGTGCTGACGCTTGAGGCGACGGCGGATGCGATCATGGAGGCCTGTGTGTCGATGACCTACGAGGCCCGCCTGCGCCCTCAAACAGAGCAAAGCCCCGCGTGGGTTGAGGCGCAATGGACCAAATCCGCGCGTGGTATCGCCGCGATAAATGCCCGCTGGATGAGCCACCTTGCCGGACCGGTCGATATGTCGCATATCGCCGTGGGGTGCGCGCTGGCCTATGTTGATTTTCGGCATGACGGGCGCAATTGGCGCGTCGGGAACGAAGCATTGGCCGCTTGGGAAGATGCCTTTCGCCAACGAGACTGTATGGCGGCAACCGCGCCCGCTGATCCGACCTAGCGGATAGTAAACGCAGACGCGCGGTTTGCCGAGTGTGCCAAGGGGCACCGCCATGAATTTGGCGCGGCCAAGCCAAGGTTGGCGGGCGCGCGCGGGTGATGATCAAGGGCACATTTATCACCGCCTAAGTCTATACCCCATTGTGATGTGGCCATTGGCATTCCCAAAATCGTGTAAATGCCTGCGGTTGGGGCTTATTTTTTGTGCAAAATTGCGCTCTTGATGCCGCACCTCGCGCCGTGTCGTGCCCCCTGCGCCGTAATGTCCGCTGGACGCCTCGCAGTTTGGGGGCTAAATACCGCTGAAATACGCTTGGAAATAACCGCGTCTCGCCGATTCTGTTGTGGCCATGGCCCGTCCTTTGGACCATCCGCCCCAGCATATCACGCCATCGCCACAAGACTGGTGCGGTGGAAAGGGGGGGCACATTAACATGGAGATGCACCTCGTGTCACACGCAGACGACCATCAGGGCACACGCCGCGATTTCATCTATTACGCCACCGCAGGCGCCGGGGCTGTTGCCACCGGTGCGGCCGTTTGGCCTTTGGTGAATTCGATGAACCCGTCCAAAGACGTGCTTGCGCTGGCTTCAATCCGCCGCGATCTGTCCGACTTGCAAGAGGGCATGCAAATCGTTGTGCTCTGGCAGGGCAAACCTGTGTTCGTGCGCTTTCGGACCCCAGACGAGATTGCCGCCGCGCAAGACGTCGATGTCGACAGCCTGCCCGATCCATTGGCAAACAGTGACAACCTCGGCGATGAAGCCGCGGCCACCGATGAAAACCGCACCGTGTCGGTGTTTGATGGTGGCGAAGGGTTCGAGCCGACATTCCCCGCCGGCGCTCTTTACGTCTCCTCGGGCTTGTGCACGCACCTTGGCTGCGTGCCTGTGGGCGAAAGCGGCGATTTTGGAGGCTGGTTCTGCCCATGTCACGGGTCGCACTACGATACTGCGGGACGGATTCGCCGTGGCCCCGCGCCGCGCAACCTGCCCATTCCCTATGCTGTCCTCGTTGAGGACACCGTCATACAACTTGGTGAGGAGGCTTAACCATGGCTGGTATTCCGCACGATCACTACGAGCCCAAGACAGATGGCCAAAAGTGGCTTAACAAGCGCTTGCCAATTGCTGGCCTGCTCTATGACACTCTGTTTATTCCAACGCCAAAGAACCTTAATTGGATGTGGATCTGGGGCATTGTCCTCGTGTTCACGCTGGTGTTGCAAATCGCCACTGGCCTGTTCCTTGCCATGCATTACGTCGCCGATACCGAGCTGGCCTTTAGCCGGATCGAACACATCATGCGCAACGTGAATGGCGGCGCGATGATCCGCTATGTCCACATGAACGGCGCATCGCTGTTCTTTGTGGCGGTCTACATGCACATTTTCCGGGGCCTCTACTATGGCTCTTACAAGGCCCCCCGCGAAGTGACGTGGATCATTGGTGTCTTGATGTTCGTCTTGATGATGGGCGCGGGCTTTATGGGCTATGTTCTGCCTTGGGGTCAGATGTCCTTCCACGGTACGGCCGTTATTACGGGCCTGTTTGGCGCTATTCCTTTCGTGGGTGAGGCGATCCAGACATGGTTGCTTGGTGCCTCGGCCGTTGGCCAACCGGCGCTGAACCGCTTCTTTGCGCTGCACTACTTGCTGCCGTTTATCCTTCTTGGGATCACCATGGTCCACGTGTGGGCTTTCCACACCACGGGCAATAACAACCCAACTGGTGTTGAAGTGCGTCGCACAAGCAAAGAAGACGCGGCCAAAGATACGCTGCCGTTCTGGCCATACTTTGTGATCAAAGATCTCTTGGCCCTTGTGGTTATCTTGATCGTGTTCACGGCCGTTGTGGGCTTTATGCCCAACTATCTGGGCCACCCCGACAACTACATCCCCGCCAACCCGGCGGCGACACCGGCGCATATTGTTCCGGAATGGTACTTCTTGCCATTCTACGCGATCTTGCGTGCCTTTACCGCCGATGTTTGGTTGGTGATGCTGGTCGACTGGGTCACCTTCGGGATCGTTGATGCCAAGTTCTTTGGTGTTGTGGCGATGTTTGGCGCGATTGCGGTGATGGCTCTGGCCCCATGGCTCGATACATCCTCCGTGCGGTCGGGTCGGTATCGTCCGATGTTCAAATGGTGGTTCGCGCTGCTGGTGATCGACTTCATCGTGTTGATGTGGGTTGGTGCCCGCCCGGCTGAGGGGATCTATCCGTATATCTCCTTGATTGGTGCCGCCTATTGGTTTGCGTACTTCCTCGTGGTCCTGCCGTTGCTTGGTGTGATCGAAAAGCCGTTGGCACAGCCAGCGACAATCGAAGAAGATTTCGCCGCCCACTACCCGAAATCAACCGGCACACCGGCTGAGTGAGAAGAAGGAAAATAATAAGATGTTCAAGAAACTCACTCTGACAACCGCTGTTGCTCTTGGCCTCATGGCCGGAGCAGCAAACGCGGCGGGCGATTCTCATGTCGAAGACTTCGACTTCTCGTTTGAGGGCATGTTCGGCAGCTATGACCAGATGCAGCTGCAACGCGGCTTGCAAATCTACACCGAGGTCTGCTCGTCTTGCCACGGATTGGAATACGTCACATTCCGCTCCTTGGGCGAAGACGGCGGCATTGGTTGGAGCGACGACGAAATCCGCGCCTATATCGAAGACCGCAACATCGAGGTCTTTGACCCGACATTGGACGACGGCTTTGGCGACTACCGCCCCGCCGAGTTGACCGATGCCTTTCCAGGAAGCCAAGCCGAAGGCGCCCCTGACCTAAGCCTCATGGCCAAAGCTCGTGCGGGTTTCCACGGCCCCTACGGCACTGGTTTGAACCAGCTTTGGTACGGCATGGGGGGCCCTGAGTATATCGCCTCATTGATGACGGGCTATGAAGAAGAGCCCGCCTGCGCCGAGGGTGCGAATATGGACGGCAACTACAACTCGGCCTTTGCCGCCGGTGGTTTCCCCGAAAGCTGTATCTACGAAGACGGCACGCACATGGTGCCCGGAAGCTGGATTGGCATGGGCCAGCCGCTTTGGGGCGAGGACGTCGATTTCGCTGACGGTCATTCCAACGATTTGCACGACGAAGCCCAAGACGTCGCGGCCTTCTTGATGTGGACAGCCGAGCCGGGCCTCAACGCGCGCAAGCAGGTTGGCCTCACTGGTGTTATCTTCCTGTCGATCCTTGCTGTGTTGCTCTACCTAACCAACAAACGCATCTGGGCACCGGTCAAAAAGGGCCGGACCGAAGAGTAAGCTCTTTCAAAAGATCCGTTATAAAAAGGCGCCGCTCAGAAATGGGTGGCGCCTTTTTCGTAGGGTGTAGGATGTTGGGCGCAGGGTGGGGCTTTGGCCCACCTACCGTCCGAGATAAGCGGCCAATTCCGCGGGCGGATCGGCAAACAGCGCCTTTGTCGCGACAGGGGCCTGCGCCACACCGCCTTCCACAAACACAACACGATCTGCCACGCGCAGCGCATCGTTTGGATCATGGGTCACCATCATCATCGTGCGCCCCGCGTCCGCCAATGCCCGCACCGCCAAATCCAACATCTCGTCGCGCAACCCCGGTCCCAATGCCGAAAAAGGCTCGTCCAACAACACCAATCCACGTTCCGAAACCAACACCCGCGCCAGCGCCGCACGGCTCTGTTGCCCGCCCGACAGCGCCGCGGGCATGCGCGCGTCAAATCCACCAAGCCCCACCTGCTCCAAAACATCGCGCACCCGCGCTGTGGTTGCGGCATCCATCTTCAAGCGTGGCGCAATCCCAAGCCCCACGTTTTGCGCCACACTCAAATGCGCAAACAGGTTGTTGTCCTGAAACAGCATGGCAATCGGGCGGGCATGTGGGGCGGCCTTTGTCATATCCTCTCCGCCAATCTCCACACGCCCGGCATGGGGCGCTAGAAATCCGGCAATCCCCGCCAGCAGCGTCGATTTTCCGCCCCCCGACGGGCCAATCACCGCCGTCACGCTGCCCTCAGGCACCTCAAAATCCGCATGAAGCGTGAAATCCCCCTGCGCCAAACGCAGCCCCTCAAGCCTCAGCATTCATCCGCCCCCCACGATCACACGCCACAAACAACCCCAATGAAATCACCATCAACAGCAATCCCGCCGCCGCCGCCGCATCCATGCGGTAGGCCCCCATCAATTGATACATCGCCAACGGCAGGGTCTCTTGCGCGGGCGAGGCAAACAGGGCGATCACCCCAAGGTCCCCCATGCTTAGCGCCGCCGCCAAACCCGCGGCAAATCCCATCGGCCTGCGGATGCGCGGCAAAATCACGATCCGCACACGCGCCCATCCGCGCAGCCCAAGCTGCTCGGCCATGCGGCCATAAACCGTCTCGGCCTGTGCAACGGCGGGCA
>JALZWD010000439.1 GCA_023300365.1 Flavimaricola sp.
AGCGAGACCGCAAACTGGCAATCAAGATTAACGCCGACAAGATTGTTGTGCGATTCTAGGCCCGCACAGCCCCACCACCCGACACCAGATATTTAAAGCTGGTCAATTGCTCGGCGCCAACCGGCCCGCGCGCATGCATCTTGCCCGTGGCGATCCCAATTTCGGCCCCCATGCCAAATTCACCGCCATCGGCAAATTGGGTCGAGGCATTGTGCATCAAGATCGCGCTATCAAGGCCCGCAAAGAACGCATCGGCAATCGATTGACGTGCCGTCACCACGGCATCAGTGTGGTTTGAGCCGTATTGACGGATATGCGCAATCGCCTCGTCAACACCGTCCACAACTTTGGCCGCACAGATCATGTCTAGGAATTCATTGCCAAAATCGGCATCCGTTGCGGGCTTCACGCCGGCCGTATTGCAAATGGCGCCTTGGCCGCGCACCTCAACGCCCGCGTCAATCAAGGTGGTGATCAGGGCATCACCATGGGCCGCGAGATAGGCCGCATCCACAAGCAAACATTCCATTGACCCACAAATCCCAGTGCGCCGGGTTTTGGCATTGAGCACGATATCTTTGGCCATGGCGGGATCAGCATCAGCGCCCACATAGATGTGGCAAATGCCTTCCAAATGGGCGAACACCGGCACCCGCGCCTCGCGTTGCACAAGGCCCACAAGACCCTTGCCACCACGCGGCACAATCACGTCGATGTTGTTCACATCCGTTAACATCGCCTGCACAGCACCGCGATCACGGGTTGGCACCAATTGGACCGCGTCAATCGGCAGGCCGGCTTGTTTCAGACCCGTTTGCAAACACGCATGCAACGCGCCCGAGGAATGCAGGCTTTCTGAACCACCGCGCAAAATCACCGCATTGCCGGATTTCAAACACAGCGCACCCGCATCCGCCGTGACGTTGGGGCGGGATTCGTAGATCACGCCAATCACCCCAAGCGGCGTGCGCACCCGGCGAATATGCAAGCCGTTGGCCTCTTCCCATTCGGCCATCACCTCGCCGACGGGATCACGTTGTTCGGCAATCGCGCGCAGCCCATCGACCACGCCCCGAATACGGTCTTCATCAAGCATCAAACGGTCCAGCATCGCGGCACTCAGGCCCTTTTGCGTGCCAAACTCCATATCCTTGACGTTGGCCTCAATGATCGTTGCGCGATTGCGCCAAACCGCCTCGGCCGCGCCAATAAGGGCTGCGTGTTTGCGCTCGGCTGTTGCAATGGCAAGGGCGGGGGTGGCTGCGCGCGCGCGTTGGCCAATATCGGCCATAAGGGCCGTGATGTCGCTGTGATGTTCGGTGCTTACGGTCATAGCATGGTGCCTTTTGCGCGGTATTACTTGAGTATTTTTGGCAAGATGAGACTGGGTGTCACACCACCATATCATCACGGTGGACCAAAGCGGCCCGGCCTTTGTATCCCAACTTGGCCTCTATGTCAGAGCTTTGGTGCCCCGCGATTTGACGGGCCTCGGTTGCGGTATAGCGGGCCAATCCGGTGGCGATTTTCACGCCATCAGGGCTGGTTATTGTCACAGGTTCGCCGCGCCCAAATTGCCCGGCAACCTCGACAACACCGGCGGGCAACAGGCTTTTGCCATTGCGCAAGGCGGTTTCCGCACCGCTATCAATGGCAATACGCCCCTGGGGCATCATCGCCGCAATCCAAGCCTTGCGGGCGGTTTGCGGATCGGATTGGGGCGTAAACCATGTGGCGCGGCCCATGGTGCTTAGGGGGTGTTGGCCCGAGCCCAAGGTGATGGCCATCGCACATCCCGCCTCGGTCGCGATTTTGGCGGCCATCACTTTGGTCACCATCCCGCCCTTGGATGTCTCCGAGGTCGCGTCACCGGCCATTGCCTCAATTTGAGGGGTTATTTTATCAACGATATCAATGTGTTTTGCGTCGCTCTTCGTGTTTGGATTGGCGGTATAGAGCCCGTCCACATCACTAAGCAAAATAAGCTGATCGGCCCCGGCCAAAACCGCCACTTGTGCCGCGAGGCGGTCATTGTCGCCATACCGGATCTCATCGGTGGCGATGCTGTCGTTTTCGTTCACAATCGGCGTCACCCCAAGCGACAAAAGGGTTTGCATCGTCGCCCGCGCGTTTAAATAGCGGCGGCGATCTGTGCTGTCTTCAAGGGTGACAAGGATTTGCCCGGTGGTGATGCCATGCGGCGCAAGGGCCGCCTCATAGGCGCGCGCCAGACGGATTTGGCCAACAGAGGCCGCGGCTTGGGATTGCTCAAGCGTCAAAGGGCCAGACGCAAGGCCCAAGACCCTGCGGCCAAGGGCGATTGACCCCGAAGACACCAACACCACATGGATCCCCGTGCCGCGCAACTGCGCCACATCGGCGGCCAAACTCTCAAGCCATGCGTCGCGCAAGGCGCCGGTTTGGGCGTCAACCAAAAGGGCCGAGCCGATTTTGACAACGATACAGCGGGCGTCAGTTAGGGCTGCCATGGGGCCTCCTCCTCGGGTTCGGCCTCGGCAATTCTGTGGCGCAGGCGATCATCGTCAATCTCTGCACGCAAGGCCCGCAAGACATCCGTCACACCCTCGCCGGTGACACCAGACATCAGCATCACAGGTGCGCCCGTGACGGCCTCAAGCTCGTCTTTGATAAATGTGCGCTCCTCGGCATCAAGCGCGTCGATTTTATTAAGCACCGTCACCCGCGGTTTATCCGCAAGGTCGCCGCCATATTGCTCAAGCTCGTGAACAATTGTTTTGTAATCTTCGGGTGGATTGCCGGTGCTGCCATCCACAAGATGCAACAGCACCGAACAGCGCTCCACATGGCCCAAGAACAAATCGCCCAAGCCGCGCCCTTCGGAGGCGCCCTCAATCAGGCCGGGAATATCGGCCACGACGAACTCTACATTATCCACGCCCACAACCCCAAGGTTGGGGACCAGCGTGGTAAAGGGGTAATCGGCCACCTTGGGCCGGGCATTAGAGGTGGCGGCAAGAAACGTCGATTTGCCCGCATTGGGCATGCCCAGCAATCCGCAATCCGCGATCAGCTTGAGACGCAGCCAAATCGTACGCTCGACGCCCTCTTGGCCGGGGTTGGCGCGGCGCGGCGCCTGATTGGTCGCGGATTTGAAGTGCAGGTTGCCAAAGCCACCGTTCCC
>JALZWD010000440.1 GCA_023300365.1 Flavimaricola sp.
CGTTGCCAGCCGCGTGCCGCCCGCTCTTTACAACCAAACTACGACACGGCCCCTGCCCTCGCACAGGGCCAAAAACAGACCCTAAACCAGCTTCAAATCAACGCACCCGACACCAGCCTTACCGCTCAGCGTCTGACTGTGATCACCAAGATTGCACGGGATATGATCGACCATCGCATTTGGCCTGCCGCGATGCAGGATGCGGTGGTGCTGTGTTGTCAGAACGATACCGACAGGCTGATGTTTGACGCCCTCACTGCCGCCACCAGAAAGAATGCTGATGCTGCCTAAACCGTTTGACCCCGCCGCCCGCCTGCCTTGGGAGGAGGATACCAAAATCGAAACCGCCGAGGCGGGCCTGCCGGGCGTGTCGATTGTTATCCCGATCTACAACGCCGGGAAATTCCTTGAAAAGACCCTGCGCAGCCTGATGTGCAATGATCTGACGGGGGTTGAGCTGATCTTGATGGATGGCGGCAGCACCGATCATACCGCCCAGATCCTCGCGCATTATCGGGGGATCTTTGCCCATTGCGTCTCCGAAAAAGACAACGGTCAATCGGATGCCATCAACAAGGGGTTTGCCCGCGCCACCCATCCCATCTTGTATTGGCTCAATGGCGATGATGTCATCTTGCCCAATACGCTTAATGCCGTGCGCCGCTGTTTTGCCGAAAACCCCGATACGCAGGTTGTCGTCGGCAACGCCTATATGACCGAGATTGATTTTGCCCCGATCCGGCACTTTACCTTTAGCCCCGAAAAGCTTCGGTTCGACTATCTGCTCGACTATGCCTCAAATCACCTCGTGCAGCCTTCGGTGTTTTTCACCCGCACCGCATGGGATCATGCAGGCCCCGTCAAAGAAGAGATGCATTACGCCATGGATGCGGACCTGTTTTTGACCATGGCGCGCGCCTATACCTTTCGGCACCTCGCCCTTGATATCGGCTATAGCGTGTATCACCCCGACTGTAAGACCCGCGACAAACGCAGTGAATCGATCACCGAACTTGCCATGGTTCAGGCCCGCCACGGCGGCCTTGATCAGGCCCGCAAGACCCTCGATGTCCTTGTTGATCTCTATAACACCGCCACCACCTCTGCGGCACAAAGGGCCGAAAAGGCCGTCTCGCCCAGCGTTCTACAGCGGCGCATCAATGCCCTTGAAGAAGAGGCCGCACAAAACCTACAGCGTCTGGTCACCTCGGAATTAAAGGCCAGCACATGAGCGCCTCCGACATCCCCACACGCGGCGGCTTGGCCGTTCTATCAAGCGCCTCTGCGGGCGGGGCCGGGATTGCCGCGCGCCGCATGGCCTCCGCCATGATCGCCCACAGCAGCTTCCAAACCGATTTCATCGATGGAACCGCACTTGGGGCGATTTTGCCCGAGGACGTGTCCAAACAATCCAGCTTTTCCAACCACACCATAAGCGACACCCACTTTACCTATGAATACCCCGGCTATTCGCGCGGCTGGGTGATTGATCTGCTGCGCAGCTATGATGTGCTCAATATCCAATGGGCCTCCTACCTGCTCAGCTTGGCCGAGTTGGATGCCCTATCGAGCACCGGCAAACCCATATTCTTTACCGCGCATGATTTTCATTACCTCACTGGCGGATGTCATTATCCGGCCGATTGCAGCCGCTTCCATACCGATTGCCGCAATTGCCCCCAAATCGACCGCAGCCGGATTTCACCTGCGCGGATCGCCAGCAACCATGCCATCAAACGCAAAATTTTCGCCCGGCCCAATGTGCATCTCATTGCGCCAAGTGTCTGGCTGCACGACCATATCGTTGCGGCGGGCATTGTGCCGCCCGCGCGCGCGCATGTGGTGCGCAATCCTTATGTTGCCGAAAACCCGCCAATCCTTGATCGCAAACGCGATCCTTTGCGTATCTTGCTGATTGCCGACAGTCTCTATGAAGGGCGCAAGCAAATGCCATTGGCCCTCGAGGCTTTGGCGCTTTTGGTTACGGAACGTGCGGCCAAGGGCGGCGATCCCAACATCACGGTCGATCTGGTGGGCAGAAGCGACAAGGCCCTCTTGGCGGGCCTTCGCACGGCAGGCGTGCCCCATAAATCCCATGGCCGGATCGTCGACAACCACGCACGGCTTAGCCAGATTTTCGCCCGCACCGACATTATGCTAACCTGTTCAAACGAGGACAATTGGCCCAATATTTTGGTCGAGACCGGCGCCTATGGTGCGTTGCCGATTGTTGGGCCCGGGCATGGCTGTGCCGAATTTGTCCAACGCTATAATTTTGGCGAAATCGCCAGCGACTACACCGCCCCGGCCTTTGCGGCGGCCATCACCCGTGGGATCGAATGTTGGCGCAAAGAAGCCGCCGCCAAGAACCTTGAGAAAATTCGCGCAGACCACGCGCCGCAGGTGGCCGCGCAGGCGATGGACACCCTGCTCAAGGCCGCCCTTGACGCATCCGCCTCTCAATATCCGAGCCAAAACAGGCGCCAATCGCAGGATGTCCGTCTTTCAGCGATCTAACCCCCCCTCGGCAATAGGGTCTAAACCTCCAGCGCCTCAGCCGCGCCGCAACACCCTGCGCGCCAGCAGGCTCACCGCACGCACAGGCGCGGTCAACCGCCATGATGTCGAGCGGCGCAACCCATCCACTTCGCTGCGCAAGGCCTCAACCTCACCGCGCAATCCCAAAGCCTCGTCTTCATACCCATGCAGCGCCGTCGCAAGCCCGGCAATCCGGTCATCGCGCATTTTAAGGTTGCGGCTCAGGCTGCGCAGATCGCGCTCGAGGCGGTTGCCCTTCAGGCTGCTGGCTTTGCGAGAGCACTCAAGCTTGAACGCCGAGGCGCGCAATACGTCCATTTCCACCAAATGCGCCGAATAGGTTGCCTCGCGGCGTATCAATTCTTCGCGCAGGTATGTCGCCGCCGCGTCATGCTGTGCGGCCTCATCAGACAGGCGCGTGGTCTGCGCCTCGCGCTCAAGCAACCCGACTTTGGCTTCATCTATCTGATCGCGCAGACGTTCGATCGTGGCCTGCGCAAGGGTTTCGACCCGGCGCAAATCTTGATCGTGGTCTGACATCATCGCGCCATCCCCCGCCACGGCCTGTCCGCCCACTTGGGCCAACAGATCCTGCAATGCATCAGGTGTCTGATCCTGCGGTAGGTCGGCTGTCCCGTCAGGGCATGCCTTAGAGAGTTGTTTTGCTAGGGTCGCAATCTTGGGCGTGGTCTGGGAAATAACCGCGGCCATCAGGGCAAAATGCGGCGCCTGCGCATAAATGCGGCCCGACGTGGCTGCGGGCAGATCCCCTTCAAGCGCCAATCCATACCGTCCTGCAAGCGCTTGCGCGACGATTTTGGGCTGCTCCAACAGTTTGGCCGCCGGGATCAGGGTGATGTGGGCCTTGGCCCCCCGCACCGCCTTAAGCAGAGCCTCGCTTTGGGCCCGCCAATCTTTGACAACATCGCCCATAGGGCGCGTCGTCTGTGTGGATGGTGTATCTTGGGCGCCATAGGTCGCGGCCAAACTGCCCGCAAGATCATCGAAAAATACCAGACTTGGCGCATTCGCCGCCGCCGCAAAATCCGCAGGTCCGCCCGCACTGGATTTGATATCCGCATCCACCTGCGCCCCAAACGCGGCCAGCACCCCTTGCACCCGATCATGATAGGCCAGCGGGCACCAAATAGTGAGGGACAGGGCGTCAGACACAGAAGCGTTCTCATTCTGGCGAGGGCGCGGGGCCACACAACTCCTCCGGTTCTGCGGGATAGTCTCGCTGGGGTCAACCCGCCCGCCATCTGGCCATAACATCGCGCCACGAACGGCTGGACCCTGGGCGGGGATCTTGTGGGGGGCGGCAACGGTCATCATCATCTCCTATCGGGTCGGGTATGGCCCCGACCTTGTAGGAGGATGGTTAAGATACTCTGATGTCGCGCGCCCTAGCGGGGGTTATTCGCGGGCATAGACGTCCTCATACCGAATGATGTCGTCTTCTCCGAAATAATCGCCCGTCTGCACCTCGATCAAGACCATCGGCACATCGCCGGGGTTCTCCATCCGGTGCACAGCGCCCAATGGGATATAAACCGATTGGTTCTCGCCCAAGGTCTTGATCTCTTTGTCCACGGTCACTTTTGCGGTGCCCTCAACCACAATCCAATGCTCCGAGCGGTGCTTGTGGCTTTGCAACGACAGCGCCGCACCCGGATGCACCACAATCCGCTTAACCTGAAACTTATCGCTGATAATCAGGCTCTCAAACCAACCCCAAGGCCGGTGATCTTTGGGGAAAGCTTCCGCCTGTTTCGCCGATTTCGCCTTGAGCGCCGCCACGGCCTTTTTCACGTCCTGCGCACGGCTCGCATCGGCCACCAAAACCGCGTCGGGCATCGCCACAGTGATGATATTCTTAAGGCCAATCCCCACCACTTCCAAACGGTCATCTTCCGAACGCAACAACGTATCGACGCAATCAATCGCCGTCGCAGCCCCAGATGTGGCCACACCGTCGCTATCGCGCTGCGCCTCGCGCCAAACTGCGTCCCAGCCACCGAGATCCGACCAACCGGCCGAAAACGGCACAACGGTCAGGTTATCGGCCTTTTCCATCACCGCATAATCCACCGAAACATCATCCGCACGGCCCCAGGCCTCTGGGTCTAATCGCAGAAAACCAAGATCATGCTTGCCGGCATCCACCGACGCAGAAACAGGCTCTAACAAGGCATTCGCATGGGCCTCAAAGGCCGCAATGATCGCCTTGGCGGAAAACAAAAAGATCCCCGCATTCCAAAGATAGGTGCCCGCATCAAGCATCTTTTGCGCGGTCTCCGCATTGGGCTTTTCAACAAACCGACGCAAAGGCAGAGGGTCATCCGCAGGTGGGCCCTCAAGCTCAAGATACCCATACCCCGTCTCGGCATGTGTGGGGCGAATGCCAAATGTCACGATCTGTCCCGCCTGGGCTGCGGGCACACCGGCCTGCACGGCGGCACGAAATGCCTCTGGATCAGGGACAACATGATCAGATGCGGCAATCAACATAAGCCCGTCCGGGTCGGTCTTGGCCTGCCACAAAGCTGCGGCCAAAACCGCGGGGCCGGTGTTGCGCCCCTCAGGCTCGATCAAAATCGCCGCAGGGTCCACGCCCACTTCGGCCAATTGCTCGGTCACGATAAAACGGAAGTCTGAATTGGTCAGGATCATCGGCTTGGCAAAGCCCGCGCCCGACAGCCGCTGAACCGAGGCTTGGAACAAGGTTGTGTCCCCCACCAGTGGTACAAATTGCTTGGGATAGCTTTTGCGCGACAACGGCCAAAGCCGGGTGCCGGAACCGCCACAAAGAAGTACGGGTGTGATCATACCAAAATTGCCTGTCTGTCATTTCCGCCCCAAACCTTCGGGGCCTGTCATCGTCTTAGAAAAAAGATGCGGCAGGATCAGGGGGAATTTAGAGCATTTGCATGAAACTGCCCTATTTTGCCCGAACAGCGCCCTTTTCCAATTGCTCCAAATACCAGCCATAGGTCTCTGCAATGCCGTCGTGCAGGGTGATCTGTGCCTCCCACCCCATACGCTTAAGGCGCGAGACATCCATCAGCTTGCGCATCGTGCCATCAGGTTTGCTGGTGTCAAAGGCCAAGCGACCCTGAAATCCCGTCACCTCGGCCACCATCTGCGCCAGCTCCGCAATCGACACATCCACACCCGATCCCACGTTAATATGGCTCAGCATAGGGTCTGTTTCGGCCTCATACCCACGCGTATCAAGGTCCATCACAAACAGCGATGCGGCGGCCATATCGTCAACATGCAAAAACTCGCGGCGCGGCTTGCCCGACCCCCAAATCACAACCTCCGGGGCCCCCGTCTGTGCCGCCTCATGAAAGCGCCGCATCAATGCGGGCAAAACATGCGAATTTTCGGGGTGAAAGTTATCGCCGGGGCCATAAAGGTTGGTGGGCATCACGGATCGGTAATCGCGCCCGTATTGGCGATTATAACTTTCGCACAATTTAATGCCCGCGATTTTGGCCACGGCATAAGGCTCGTTTGTAGGCTCTAATATGCCCGTAAGAAGCGCATCCTCGGCCATCGGCTGCGCCACGTCGCGTGGGTAAATACACGAGGAGCCAAGCTGCAATAGGCTCTGCACACCGACCAAATGCGCCTGATGGATCACATTGGCCTCGATCATCATGTTCTCATAGATGAACTGCGCGGGGTATGTGTTGTTGGCCACAATCCCCCCCACTTTGGCGGCGGCCAAGATCACCACATCGGGGCGCTTGTCTTGCATGAATGCCGCCACAGCCGCCTGATTGGTCAGGTCCAGCTCGGCACTGGTCGCGGTGATCAGGGTATGCCCCCCCCGCACGCCAAGTTGGCGCAAAATCGCGCCGCCAACCATACCGCGATGCCCTGCAATATAAATCCGTGCCATGCGTTTCTCGTCTGCTGCCCTTGGGGTTTGCCCCTTGTTGCCCCGTCATAGCGTCGCGGAGGCTCTCAAACCAGCGTCTCAGTCCCAATAGCCAAAGCGTTTCAAAACTGGGGCGAGGATGTCACTCATTGTGGCAATCGTCTGTGGGGCCAATTTGCGGCGATGATCGCCGGGCGTCACCTGCCGTTTGTGCTCATGGGGTTTCTCATCCTCCACCTCAAACGCCAGATGTGGCGCAAGGGCTGTGGCCAACTCTGGCGTTATCTCTTGGCCCACAAATGTGGTGATCCGCTCAAGCCATGTCTCGCTCTGCTCCACCATCTGTTCATACTGCAACACCAGCGTATCATCGTGGCGCCCGATCAATTCGGCCATCAGCTGCATTCGGTCGCGGTAAATCGGCGCCCAATCACAGGCGAATTGATCAATCTCAACCTCGCGCAACTCCTCGCGCCGCGCCTCCCATTCGGCACGCTTCGCAGGGTCGCTTGGCGGCACATGGCTTTGGCGAAACGAGAAATACGCAGAGACGATGCAATCGCGCGGATCGCGCAGCTGAAAGATCAGGCGCAGCTTGTCCAAAATCGGCATGTCATGGGCGCCCGGATCGCGCGCCATGCCATAATAGACACTGTTTTCATGCATTTTGCCTTGGTAGGCGTGGAAAAAATCCGGCTCAGCAAGCGGTGACTGCGGCACCTGCAGGGCGATGCGGTCAATCGCATAGGATTTGGCGCGAAACACCTCCGTCAGGATATTATCCGTAACCGAGCTTCCCGCCTTATGCATCGACAAAGCAATGGCACTTTTCATCGTCAGGCTTTCCTCTTGCGAACAAGCCTGATCAAACCAAATCTTCGTTAAATTTTCTCTAAATTAGGCGCCAGAAGACAGGGTTTGGATGCTGTTGTGGGGCACAAGGCCGTGGGCTGCGATATAATCGCGCATCACCCCTGCCAATCCCGCACGGCGGCTGTCATAGCCCTCCATGCCGCGCGCGATCTGTTCAAACATCGCCGCAGGCCCCGCCTCTTGCAACGCGATATAGGTCTCGGGCGCCACCGCCGGGATGCCCATATGCTGCGCCAATCCCGCCGTGCGGCTGTCATGCTGAATAAGCAGCGACGGCACCCCCGCCTGCAACGGCAACATCGTGCCGTGAATACGCATGCCAAAGGCCAAATGACAGGTGCGGGCAAAATCCATCCAACTGTCGACACTCGAAAAATGCTGCATCGATTGCATCAACACACCGCGCAGCGCTGGCATATCCATATCGCTGTTGTCGCAATAAAGCGGCGGCACCACGGTGTTTTCGCCCAACAGCATCGGCAAAAGCGCGGGCGTTTGCAAAACATAGGCCACCCGGTGCGCCGCCATCAGGCGCAATTGGCTCGCGACCACCGCAGCTGTATGGCCATGCCCCGTCGAGGCTTCGGAAATAAAACTGCGCAGCACATCCCATCCCGGCGCTTGCGCCTGACGCGCCTCGGCACGGGCAGTGATCTGCGCCCCCAAATCAGCCGCTCCGTTGATAAAGTTTGACGGACACCCCGTCACCACCGCCTCAATCCCAAGCCCCTTGAGTGTCGCGGCCGTCAGATCATCGCGCACCGACAGACTTGGCCCCCCCGCGGCCATGGCCCGCACCATCCGCTCGGTGTTTGGCCCAAGCGTCAGCGTTGTGGTCCCCGCAGGGGCTTGGCCACCAAGACCAAAAACGGTGATCTTTTTGGCCCGTTCAAACATAACCGCACGGTAGCCATTGTTGCGCTCATCGGCCTCGCTGGTGCCCAGCCAATTGGCACAAGACGCGATAACATGATCCGGCGCCCGGTCTTTGGTGGCCGCATCATAATGAGAATACGTCACCGGCGCGAAATCCGCCAAATCCTCCAACAAGGTATAAAGCGCATGACGAAACGCAAAATTGCCCAGGTTGTGACCCGACAGCCGCATAATATCGTCAGCAGTACCGCGCCAAGCATCCGGGATCGTACTGATATTCAGCATATCTAGATAAAGCTTCAACAACTGACCTCCTGACGCACACGGCAGGACGTCTTAGCCCTCCACACTCACCGGCAAGTCTAACCCATGGGTCTTTAACAAAGCGTGCCTACGCGCATCCATCAGATCATTGGCCACCATCTCGGCGCACATTTCCTGCGCAGTGATCTGTGGCACCCAGCCAAGCTGCTTTTTCGCCTTGGCCGGATCGCCCAACAAGGTCTCAACCTCGGCGGGGCGGAAATAGCGCGGGTCAATCCGCATGACCACATCCCCCACCTTAACCGCCGGGGCTCGGTCGCCCTCAACGCCCGCAACACGGGCCACCTCATCCACACCCGTGCCAGTAAACTCAAGGCTGATCCCCAACTCGGCCGCCGACCATGTGATGAACTCGCGCACCGAATATTGAACGCCCGTGGCAATCACGTAATCCTCTGGGCTGTCTTGTTGCAGCATCATCCACTGCATCCGCACATAATCCTTAGCATGGCCCCAATCGCGCAGACTATCGATGTTGCCCATATACAAACACGGCTCAAGACCCATCGCGATATTGGCAAGGCCGCGGGTGATCTTGCGGGTCACGAATGTCTCGCCGCGCCGCGGGCTCTCGTGGTTAAACAAAATGCCATTACAGGCAAACATGTCGTAAGCCTCGCGGTAGTTCACGCAAATCCAATAGGCATACATCTTGGCCACCGCATAGGGGCTGCGCGGGTGAAACGGCGTGGTCTCGGTCTGGGGTGTCTCTTGCACAAGACCGTAAAGCTCAGAGGTGCTCGCCTGATAAAACTTCGACTTTTTCTCAAGGCCCAAAAACCGGATCGCCTCCAGCAAACGCAAGGTGCCCATCGCATCGACATCCGCGGTGTATTCAGGGGCCTCAAAGCTGACGGCCACATGGCTCTGCGCCCCAAGGTTATACACCTCATCGGGCTGCACTTCTGACAAAATCCGCGTCAGATTTGAGCTGTCGGTCAGATCGCCGTAATGCAGCTTAAAGCGCGCATTATCCGTATGCGGATCTTCATAAATATGATCCACGCGCGCGGTATTAAACAGCGAGGCGCGGCGTTTGATGCCATGCACCTCATAGCCTTTTTCAAGCAAAAATTCGGTCAGATACGAGCCATCCTGGCCTGTGATCCCGGTGATAAGCGCGGTGCGGGTCAAGATTGCGTCTCCTGCTGCAATGGTCTTGGCGGTATGCGTTTAATGCGCGAGCCGTCGCGCGATGACAAGCGGGCCTTGCCCTTGCCCCCCCTTAAGGCGGCAAATCCATTCCAAACCGTCACTTTGAGGCCGCAACCCCCCAAGTGGCGCCAACAAGGGCCCGCGCGCGGTATTGAAACCCCGCCCAATTGGCCGCATACCCACAAGCACAAAACACGCGGTCTGAAAGGGGCAGCACCTTGGCCTACTCCATGCTTGGCACCCCCGGATTTATTCGCAACCCCGATAATTACGACGCTCAAGAAACCCTTGATGCATTGGGGGCCAATTCCGGCAATCTGATGTTTCAATTTGCCACCACCACCCTGATCGACGCCCCCATTACCCATATTGGTCGCACCGAAACCCCCTATTCTGATGTGGCCGCCGTCCAAGCAACCAAGGCCATGATTTTTCCCGCGGCCAATCACCTGCGCGCTGGCGCCGATTGGACCGGGTTGAACAATTATCTTGAGGGGATGAACAAACCCCTGATGATCCTCGGGCTTGGGGCGCAATCGCCCAAAATTGGCGGCACAGCGGAATCGATCTCTGAGTTGCGCGCCGATGCCCATGTGATGCGGATGATCGACATCCTGCGCGAACGGGCCAAATTTGTCTCCGTGCGCGGACCCTATACCCAAACCGTGTGCCACGAGCTGGGCCTCGAGGATGTGCATGTGCTGGGGTGTCCGTCGGCGATGATCAATCCCGATCCTGCTTTGGGGCGCGGTATGCAGGCCCGGCTGCGGCTGGCGGTCGAAAAGTCAGATCCCCCCCGCATCGCCGTCACCGCCGCCGCACCCTTTGAAATCCGCGAAGATGCGCCCAAGCGTGATCTCGAACAAAAGCTGTTTTCATGGCTGGCCGGCGGGGATGCGGGCACGGAGGGTCTTTATGTCCAACAATCGGGCGGCCTTGATGCCATGCGGGCCGCCAATGGCCATTGGTACGAGATGAACCGCAATGCCCGTGCCTCCATCAGCAACATTATGGCCCCCGATATGGTGCCTTTGGATGTCTGGGCCTTTATGGCGCGCGGCGGGCGGTTTTATACCTCGGCCAATCAGTGGCGCGATGATATGCGCGATGTTGATGTCTGTATTGGCACGCGCCTGCATGGCAATATGGCCGCGATTGCCGCGGGCACTCCGGGCATTATCATCGCCCACGACAGCCGCACAGGCGAGTTGGGCCAAACCATGCATCTCCCCTCCCTCAGCCTCGCGGACGCCATGTCCGCAAACAGCTTGCAAGAGGCCCTTGCCCGCGTCCAATTTGACGGGGTGGCCTTTGACACATGGCGCGCCGAGGCGGCCAAATCCTATATCGCGGCATTTGCCAAAATGCAGATTCCACTGGCCCCACATGTCCACGCGCTTGCCGCGCCTGTTCCCACGCCATAGCCTTTCTGAGACCCTGTTATCGGATCACATCCCAAGGATACGCTGCCATGACCAAGCCGCTCACAGACAACGACAAGACCCGCCTGAACCAAGAGCGCTTCCGGGACGCAGTTGGTTCGGACAAGGCCCGCGACCTTGAAAACCTGTTAATGAACGTCACCAATCTGGCGGGCACTTACTATCCTGAAGGTCGCGATGTGGCCGGCTATGCCCTTTATGCAATGTCCGAAGAGGATCGCGCCAAACCCTTGGCCGAGCGCCTGCCCCCTTGGGCGCTGCGCCATTACTACGGCGTCAAAGACAACAACTACATCGACGAACTTTATCTCACCCAAGGCCGCAATGATATGATAGGCATGCGCCGCATCCTCGAGGCCGATGGCTTTGATATGATGGGTGAGAAGATCATGGAATTTGGGTGCTCGGGCGGACGTTTGATGCGCCACCTCGAAGCCGAAGCGCAGGCCAACGAGGTCTGGGGCATTGATCTACACTCGGCCGCGATCCACTGGGCCCAAGCGCATCTGTCTCCGCCGTTTCATTTTATGACCAACACCACCGTGCCGCATCTGCCGTTTGAGGATAATACCTTTGGGCTGATCTTTGCGGGATCGGTCTGGACCCATATCGGCGAGCTTGACGATGCTTGGCTGCTTGAGATCCGCCGCATCCTGCGTCCCGGCGGGCGGCTTTACATCACCATCTCGGACGAAAACACCCTTGCCGAGGTCGCCCGGATGAGCCCCGATCATGACTCCAACCGCCATGTCGCCGAATTGGACGCGGCCACAGGCATGCTCTCCAAAGACTGGGTCGCTTTCGTCACGCGCACCACACCGTGGCTGCAACGTGTGATCTATCGACGCGAAGCCTGGCTTGAGCGGATCGGCCGCTGGATGGATGTCCGCATGGTCAAACCGAGTGCCTACGGCTGGCAAACCGGCGTCCTGCTGGCCAAACCCGAATAAGAGGCCGCCACATCATGTCCAGCACCCCTCCCCCGGCCCCACCGCTGCTCAAAGCACCGATAGAGCGCGAAGAGGGGATCAGCCTCGTCACCGCCTGCATGAACCGCAACGGCAACCTAATCCGCGCCCTGCCCTCATGGCTTGCCAATCCACATATCCGCGAGATCATCATCGTCGATTGGTCCTCAGGCATCCATGTGGCCCAAGACATCGCCCGCGCGGGCATTTCCGACCCCCGCATCCGCATCGCCCGTGTCTATGACGAACCGCGCTGGGTCTTGTCATATGCATTTAACGTGGGCTTTCGTCTGGCGCGCTTTGATCAGATCCTCAAATGCGACGCCGACATCGTGCTTGATCCCAGCTATCTTGCCGCAAATCCCCTTGAACAGGGTCGATTTATCGCCGGAAATTGGCGCACCGCCGGCGAGGGCCAACAGTTCGTGAACGGGTTCTTCCATCTCCACACCGCTGACTTGATGGCGGTCAACGGCTTTAATGAATACATCACCACCTATGGCTGGGACGATGATGATCTTTATGAACGCCTCGAGCTCAACGGCCTCACCCGCCAAGACGTGGCGCAAAACAGCGTCAACCACCTCGATCATGAAGACGTCGCCCGCACCAATGAACGCGGCGTCGAATATCAAACCGCTTGGACCGATCTGGACGACCAGACCATGTTCAAAATCCGCACCAACCGCTTTATCGCCACCATCATGCCGCGCTGGACACCCGACCGCAAAATGCGCCCCTACAGCATCCGACTTGGGCAAATGGGCACGCAAACCATCCGCCGTGCAGGCGGCACGATCCAAGTGGTGCCGCCCCATATCGCCCAACGGGCCCGCCAGCTTGCCGCCTATGAGATGATCTCATGGCGGGCCGGCATCCGCACCTTTGCCATCCCAGATGAGCAATTCGATATGATGCTCTCCTCGCACCGCCTCGACAGTATCACCCCGCTGATGGTCGAATTGGCCGTCGCAGGGGCCAGCACCACCGCACTGACCATGGGCCGCGCGCTGGTGGCCCATATCAACGCGCCGGGGTTTGATGCCCCCGCTGACGTGCTGGCCGAGGCCGGTGCGCGTCTGGCGCGTATGGCCTACCGCTCGGGCAGGATTTTGGTGATCGCAGGGCCCGCCGAGACCCGGCCCCAAGGCCTGACAGGTCCACTGGCCGCGGCCCCTTACGTGCCCGAATTCACCCGTCTGGGCGATGTGCTTGATCTCGAATTCGACGACGTGCGCCGCCACGGACGCCCGCCCATTGTGCGCATCCACCTCAACGAACATTCCATGCACCACCTCCCGCCCAGCCATGAAGTAGACGCGCAAGAGGCCGATGAATGGGTCCGTCAAACCCAAGCCCCCGCCGATCATATGGCCCACGCGGCCCCCGCTGTGCAAAACACACCCCGCGACAAACTCTATATCGATGCCCAACACGGGCTGGGCAACCGCCTGCGCGCGATTGGCTCTGCGGGTGCCGTGGCCCGCGCCACAAACCGCGAGTTGGTGGTGATCTGGCAGCCCGACCATCATTGTGATTGCCGCATGGAGGATCTGTTTGCCTATGACGGCGAGGTCCAAGATCAAAGCTTCCTTGATCACGCCACAGCCTCCGGGGCCACCACCCTCAACTATATGGAAATCGAAGATGGCGCCGACAAAGGCGCGCCGCTTACACTCGAGGCAGGGCGCGATGCCTATGTGCGCTCGGCCTATGTGCTCACACATCCCGCCAGCGATTGGGCCACCGAAAACCAGCTGCTGATGGACCTGCGCCCCACACCAGAGGTGCTGGATCTGCTGGCCCAAGCCGGTGATCCCGCCCCCATCGGCCTGCACATCCGCATGGAGGGGGCACCGGGCACCGATCACAACAGCTATGACGCCCGCGAAAACTGGACCCAAGAGGGCCACGCCGCGATCCACCATTGGCGCGAGCGCAGCCATTACAAACACTTCATGGCCCGCCTCGATACCCTGCTCAAAGCATCGCCAGACGCCCGCGTTTTCCTTGCTGCCGATCAATCCGAAACCTACGAGGTCTTTGCCCAAACCTACGGGGCCAACCTCAGCATGCTCAACCGCAGACACTACGACCGCTCCGCCCAACAGCTGCGCTACGCATTGGCCGATATCCTTGGCCTCGCCCGCGTCTCGCACCTACTGGGCAGTAACTGGTCGTCGTTCACCGAAGCCGCTCTGCGCATGTCCGACACCATCACCACCCACGAGGTTGCAGGGCGGGATTTCTAAGCGGTGCGCTGGACACGCCTCTTGCGGCGCGCACCACCGCCATCGCCATTGGTCGCGCTCTATACTCCCGGCAAAGATGGCGGCACCTCCGTTGCCCGTGCCACGCGGGCCGCAGGTCTGGAATGCCATCTGTTTCACCGCCTATCGCCCGCAGACCTGAAACGCGAAATGCGCGCCGCCCTCGAACGTGATCACCTGCCGCTGTCCCATATCTCCATCGCCGCCGCTCTGCGCCGCACATTGATCGAGGGAGCGCGGGACATCCGCTATATCGCCATGGTCCGCGACCAGCTTGAGCGCACCCTCTCGGCCCTGTTTGAAACCATGCATCGCCGCCAAGACGGGATCAGCAAATCCAGCGATCCAGCAGAGATCTTTGACACATGGCGCACCCAGACCAACCACACACATGGGCTGGGCTGGTTTGACCGCGAATACCGCGACCAATTGGGCATTGATGTCCTTGGCCTGCCCTTCGACAAAGACCAGCGGTTCACCCATTACCCCGCCCATAAGCTGCTGGTGATGCGGATTGATTGTGACGCGGCTGTTAAGGACGCACAGATCAGCGCACATCTCGGCCGCCCCGTGCGTTTGGGCCGCGCCAATGTCGGCAGCCAAAAGGGCTATGCAGAGGCCTACGCCGCCGTCAAAGACATGGCTTGGGCGGATGAAAAATTGATCGAAGAGGTCTATAGCTCACGCCACATGCAACACTTCTGGACCGAGGCCGAGTTGGATGTGATGCGGGCAAAATGGCGGGCCAATAGGCCAGCGTAATAAGGCTGGTCAGATAACGTCGTCATTTGTCGACCATGTATTTTGTATTTTCGCCAGATTCCAACGCGCCTTTAGTTCACTCACCAATCCGCGCGCCGACCCGCGATATTCGCGACCCACAGCCCGTGAAACATCCCTGATTTTGTAAAGTTTATTTTTAAGTTGTGTTTTTTCGACCCGACCCTTCTCTACCTGACCCGCGATGGCATGACCCACAGCCCATGAAACATCCCCGGTTTGTTCTCTTTCTTCTTCTTTTTTTCGTTGTACTTGGCGTTGTTGTTAATTTGTGTTCTGCTGCTGCTGCTGCTGCTGCTGGGTATGGGTATGGGACGCCCTCAGGAAATCATGGACGAGAGCGACCGCCTGACCCAGTTCATCGAGGACCGCGCCAAGGACACCCTGCTCCGGTTCACCCGCATGAGGCAGCAGCGGCGCATAATGGGGCGCTACTCCGCGGTGGCTAACATTTCGCCCTCCAAGGTGACGACGAAAGCGTGCCGCCTTGCTGTTTGTTGTTGTTGTTGTTGTTGTTGTTGTTGTTGTTGTTGTTGTTGTTGTTGTTGTTGTTGTTGTTGTTGTTGTTGTTGTTGTTGTTGTTGTTGTTG
>JALZWD010000441.1 GCA_023300365.1 Flavimaricola sp.
GATGATGGCAATGCCATTCGCATCGACAAAGCCTATACTTGGGAAAACCCAATGTCGGCGCATGGCATGATGCATATGGTCATCAGCAATGCGCATGCGGGTGATCCCTACAAGATCGACACGCTGTTTTTGTATATGGCGAATATGGCGTGGAATTCGTCGATGAACACCGACGGCACGATGAAGATGCTGACGGATAAAGACGAGAACGGCGACTATGTTATTCCGCATATCATCTATTCGGATGCCTATTCGTCCGAGATGGTGGCCTATGCCGATCTTATCCTGCCTGATACCACCTACCTAGAACGCTATGATTGCATCAGCCTGCTTGACCGTCCGATTTGCGAGGCCGATGCGGTGGCCGATGCGATCCGTTGGCCGGTGGTGGAGCCGGACCGGGATGTGAAGGGTTTTCAATCCGCGCTGTGTGACCTTGGTGCGCGTTTGGGCCTTGCGCCGTTTGTGAATGAGGACGGCAGCCAAAAATACGAAGATTATGCCGATTATATCACCAACCACATTCGCAGGCCCGGTGTTGGGCCACTGGCCGGATGGCGTATGGGCGAGACCGGATTGCAAGACGGGCGTGGCGATCCCAATCAAGGGCAGCTTGAGAGCTATATTTCCAACGGCGGGTTTTGGATGAACCATGTGCCGCAGGAGGCCGCGTATTACAAACCGTTCAACATGGCCTATCAAAACTGGGCCGTTGAGATGAGCTTTTTCGACGCGCCGCAGCCCTATATCTTTACGCTGTATTCCGAGCCTTTGCGGCGCTTTCAGCTTGCGGCCGAAGGTGTGGGCACGCGCCAGCCGCCAGAGCATTTGCGCCAGCAGGTCAAGGACACGATGGACCCGCTGCCGATCTGGTATGCCCCGATTTCCGAAACCCTTGAGGGCGAGGATGAATACCCCATACATGCCCTGACGCAGCGCCCGATGGCGATGTATCATTCGTGGGGCACACAGAATGCATGGCTGCGCCAAATCCATGGGCATAACCCGCTTTATGTGCCGACCAAAATCTGGGAGGCCAACGGTTTTGCCGAGGGTGATTGGGCGCGCGTGACATCCCCTGCGGGCGAGATCACCGTGCCTGTGGCGCATATGGCCGCGTTGAACGAAAACACGGTGTGGACGTGGAACGCGATTGGCAAACGCAAGGGCGCTTGGGCGCTTAGTGATGATGCGCAAGAGGCCAAGAAGGGGTTTTTGCTCAACCACCTGATCCACGAATTGCTGCCCGCCAAAAAGGACGGGATGCGGTGGTCAAATTCGGATCCTGTCACCGGACAGGCCGCGTGGTTTGACCTTAAGGTGCGGATTGCCAAGGTGGACGCCCCCGCCGAGAGCCAGCCGAATTACCCGCCGATCAAAGCACCCGTGGCAAAAGGCCCAAAAACGTTGGCGCAGAAGGTGGGGAAATGAGGATGACGCTTCTTTTGATTTTTGCCTTTTTGGCCCTGACTGTGGGCAGCTTTGTCTATTTCATCGTCACATGGGACGCCGACACGCGCGCGCCTGTGAGCGTGATCCAACACGACAATAACGGAGATCGCGCATGACAACGTTGCCGACATCCACCCAGAAAAAGCTGGGCCTTGTGATTGATCTTGATACTTGCGTCGGCTGTCATGCTTGTGTGGTGTCTTGTAAGGGATGGAACACCGAGAATTATGGTGCGCCCTTGTCGGATCAGGATCCATATGGTGCCGCGCCATCGGGCACATTCCTGAACCGTGTGCATTCATATGAGGTTCAGCCCGATCACGGTCAGGCCGCCTTGGTGCATTTCCCGAAATCCTGCCTGCATTGCGAGGATGCGCCTTGTGTCACCGTCTGCCCGACGGGCGCGTCGTATAAGCGCGTCGAGGACGGGATCGTGTTGGTCAATGAGAGCGATTGCATCGGCTGTGGCTTGTGTGCGTGGGCCTGTCCTTACGGTGCGCGCGAAATGGACGCCGAAGAAAAGGTGATGAAGAAGTGCACCCTGTGTGTGGACCGGATTTACAACGAGAACCTGCCCGAGGTGGACCGTGTTCCGGCGTGCGTGCGCACATGTCCTGCGGGTGCCCGTCATTTCGGTGATTTCGCCGACCCCGACAGCAATGTGTCCGTGTTAACCGCCGAACGTGGTGGCATCGAGTTGATGCCCGAGCAAGGCACCAAGCCTGTGAACCGCTATTTGCCCCCCCGCGCGCGCGACCGCACCGAGGACGTCGATATTCTTGCGCCGTTCCTTGATCCGATTGCCGCCGAGCCGCAGGGTTTTATGGGGTGGCTTGATAAGGCCCTGACGGCCATGCCCGGAGGACGTTGATATGCATCCCGCACCGTCTGTTATTATATTCTCAAGCGTCTCTGGCCTTGGGTTTGGATTGTTGGTCTGGCTGGGTCTGGGATTTCCCGATGTGACGGGCATGGTGGCCTTTGTCTTTTTCGTGGTGGCCTATGTCTTGGCCGTTGGCGGATTGCTGGCCTCGACCGCGCACCTTGGGCATCCTGAACGCGCCATCAAAGCATTTCGTCAATGGCGCTCAAGCTGGCTGTCTCGGGAGGGGGTTTGTGCCGTCTCGGCCCTGATTGTGATGGCGCTTTATGGCGCGGGCCTTGTGTTTTTTGGCGCAAGTTGGACGATCTTGGGATACCTTGGCGCGGCGTTGTCGTTGGCGACGGTGTTCACCACCGGCATGATCTATGCCCAGATGAAAACCGTGCCGCGTTGGAACCATTTCCTGACGCCCGCGATGTTTTTGGCCTATAGTGTTGCGGGTGGCGCGATCCTTGCCAACCGCTGGACGGATGCGTTCTTTTTGCTGCTGCTTACCGCTGTCCTACAGATCACCGTTTGGTGGCGCGGCGATACTGCTTTGGCGGCCTCTGGCACGACCCTTGCCACGGCAACCGGCCTTGGCGAAATGGGCGGCGTGCGCCCGTTCGAGCCGCCCCACACCGGCACCAATTATCTGCTTAATGAATTTGGCTATCAGATTGGCCGCAAACATGCGCAAAAGCTGCGGATTATCGCGCTTGTGTTGGCCTTTGTTGTCCCGCTTGTGATTATGCTGCTGCCGCATGCGGGCCATATGGCTGCGGGCGTCGCGGTGCTTAGTCATATTTGCGGCGTGCTTACCTCGCGGTGGCTGTTCTTTGCCGAGGCCGAGCATGTGGTGGGCCTGTATTACGGCACACGCGCCGTCTGAGGGGCCTTGAACTCTGCGCGTTTTGGCCCCTAATGGGGGCGGTAAACGCGGGGAAATTGATGTCTAGATGTGACGCCAAACCAACCATGCCAATGGGGCTGCAATGATCGACGTGGATTGGATCGCGCTTGATTGGGGCACGACCAACCTGCGCGGTTGGGCGATTGGCGCAGATGGCGCGGTCTTGGCCGAGGCCCAATCGGATCGCGGCATGGGCACACTTGCCCCGCACGACTTTGAGCCTGCGGTGCTTGATCTGATCAACGATTGGATCGACGGCCCGATCACGGCTCTGGCTTGTGGGATGGTGGGCGCCAAGCAAGGCTGGACCGAGGCGGCCTATGCCCGCGTGCCTTGCGCTGTGATCCCTGATGATTTCACCACCGCGCCCACAAAAACTCCGGGTCTTAGCGTACAAATCATACCCGGCCTGTCCCAAGCCAAGCCCGCCGATGTGATGCGCGGCGAAGAGACGCAAATCGCCGGTTTTCTCGCCCGAAACCCCGGTTGGGACGGTGTGCTGTGTCTGCCCGGCACACACACCAAATGGGTGCATATCAGCGCCGGCGAAGTGGTCAGTTTTCAAACCATGATGACGGGTGATTTATTCGCCGCCATCGCCGGGCACACGGTGTTGCGCCATTCGGTCGCCCCTCAGGGCTGGGATGATGGGGCATTTGAGACGGCCATTGACGCGGCATTGTCGCGCCCCGAACGAATGGCGGGCCGCCTGTTTTCGCTGCGGGCGGAGGGGCTTTTGGCGGGCATGGATGCCGTAACCGCCCGCGCGCGCCTGTCTGGCACATTGATCGGGGCCGAATTGGCCGCGACCAAACCCTATTGGCTTGGCCAACAGATTGGGATCATCGGCGCGGGCCACCTTGCGGATATTTACGCCAAAGCACTGGCGACCCAAGGCGTGATCGCGCAGATTGCCGACAACACCGATGTGACACTTGTGGGCCTCAAGGCCGCCTATGCCAAATGGAAGGACCGCCAATGAGCCGCCCCCTAATCGCCATTCTGCGCGGGATCACCCCAACCCAAGCCGCCCCTGCGGCCGCCGCCTTGATCGAAGCGGGGATCACCCGCATCGAAGTGCCGCTCAATTCGCCCGACCCGTTTCAATCGATTGAGGCGATGGCCGTGGCTTACGGCGAAGATGCCCTAATCGGCGCGGGCACGGTCTTGTCGACGGATGATGTTGGCCGGGTGCACGGCGCGGGCGGGCAGCTGGTGGTCTCGCCCAACGTCGATCAACGGGTGATCGTGGCCACCAAGACCAAAGGCATGCAAAGCTGGCCGGGTGCTATGACACCCTCGGAGTGTTTTCTGGCGCTAAAATCCGGCGCGGATGGCCTTAAGATTTTTCCCGCGTCCTTGCTGGGCCCTGATGGCATCAAAGCGGTCCGCGCGGTCTTGCCCACCGGCACGCAGGTCTTTGCCGTGGGCGGCGCGGGCCCCGATAATTTCAAGCTTTGGATCGACGCCACATGCGACGGTTTCGGCATTGGCTCGGCGCTTTATAAACCCGGCATGTCCACCGCCGAGATCGGCACACGCGCCGCCGAGGTCGTGGCGGCCTATGACGCGGCAGTGGCATGAGCATGGAGGTCTTTGACGAGACAAATTGCCTGCTGGGCGAAGGCCCGCTTTGGCATCCGGTGCGTGGCGAATTGTTCTGGTTCGATATCCTTGGCAAACGCCTGCACCGCCAAGGACAACATTGGGATTTTGACGACTATGTCTCTGCCGCCGGATGGATCGACAACGACACCCTACTTGTCGCCTCGCAAACCGCCCTGTCGCGGTTTGACCTTGCCACCGGCACCGCCACCAAGCTTTGTGACCTTGAGGCAGACAACCCCGTCACCCGTTCAAACGATGGCCGCGCCGACCCGTGGGGCGGCTTTTGGATCGGCACCATGGGCATCAACGCCGAACCGGACGCGGGCGCAATCTGGCGATATTACCAAGGCGAGCTGCGCGCGCTGGTCAGCCCTGTCACCATCTCCAACGCGATCTGCTTTGCCCCCGACAAATCCCGCGCCTTCTATGCCGACACACCAACCCAACAGATCATGGCCACCGCCCTTGATCCCGAAAACGGCTGGCCCGTTGGCAAACCTTGGGTGCATGTCGACCTCACAGGCACACCCCACAAACCTGACGGCGCGGTGGTCGACGCCCACGGCAACCTCTGGAGCGCCCAATGGGGCAGCGCCCGCGTGGCGTGCTATGATCCAAACGGCGCGTTCGTACGGGCCGTGGGCCTGCCCGCCTCCCAAGCGACCTGCCCCGCATTTGGCGGCCCTGACCTCAGCACACTTCATTGCACCTCCGCCGCTGTGGGCCTAAGCCAAGCCCAGATCGCCCGCGCCCCCACGTCGGGCTGTACATTCGCCGTCGCAACCAGCACCAAAGGCCAAGCAGAACACCAAGTGATCCTCTAGCAGCTCTTTGGTCTCATCTTGCCAAAAATACTCAAAAACAACACCACAACCAAGCACAAGGCCCCGTTATGACCCCCACCCTTGGCGTCTGCTATTACCCCGAACATTGGCCCGAGGCGCAATGGGCCGAGGATGCCGCGCGCATGGTCGAGACGGGCATTACATGGGTGCGGATTGGCGAATTCGCCTGGAGCTTGATGGAACCCACGCCCGATGTGATGGACTGGGGATGGCTAGACCGGGCGATATCGGTTTTGGGCGGCGTCGGCCTGAAGGTGGTTCTGGGTACACCCACCGCAACGCCGCCTCGTTGGATGCTCGACCGTCACCCCGATATGCTGGCCCATGACGCGGCCGGAAATCCACGCAAATTTGGATCGCGGCGGCACTATTGCTTTTCGCACGCAGGCTACCGGTCAGAATGCCGCCGCATTGCCCGGCTGATGGCCGAACGATATGGTCGCAACCCGCATGTTCACGCATGGCAAACCGACAACGAATTCGCCTGCCACGATACCACAATCAGCTATTCACCCGCCGCCGCCGAAGCGTTTCGCGATTGGCTGGCACAGCGGTATCAATCCACCGATGCGCTCAACCGCGCGTGGGGCAATGTGTTCTGGTCGATGAGCTACGACGATTGGGCGCAGATTGATCCACCCAACCTCACAGTCACCGAAGCCAACCACCCCCATCAGCTTGATTTCAAGCGGTTCTCGTCGGATCAGGTTGTCGCGTTCAACCGGCTGCAATGCGATGAAATACGCGCCCATACCGATGCGCCGATCATCCACAATTTCATGGGGCGCGAGACATCTTTCGATCATTTCGCCGTCTCCCGCGATCTCGATATCACCTCATGGGACAGCTATCCGATTGGCTTTTTGTCAGACCGAATTGAGGAAACCCCCGACTTCAAAGCGCGGTTCCTCAAGCAAGGTCATCCCGACAACCAAGCCTTTCACCACGACATTTACCGCGCATGTGGTGCAATGCGTGCGGGTGATGTGCCTGCAAATGGCCGTTGGTGGGTGATGGAACAACAGCCCGGCCCGGTGAATTGGGCGCCATGGAACCCCGCGCCTTTGCCCGGCATGTGCCGCCTGTGGGCCTGGGAGGCGATTGCGCATGGGGCCGAATGCGTCAGTTATTTTCGCTGGCGACAAGCCCCCTTTGCCCAAGAGCAAATGCATGCGGGCCTGATGCGCCCCGACAACCAACCCGCCCCCGCCTTGGCCGAGGCCGCACAGGTCGCGCGCGAGATTGCGGGCATTGGCGATATCACCGCCGCACCCGCCCCTGTGGGGTTGGTATTGGATTACGACAGTATCTGGGCGTGGGAGGCACAGCCGCAGGGTGCGGATTTTCATGGTTTTGATCTGGCCTTTGATGCCTACCGCGCCTTGCGCCGCGCGGGGCAAAGTGTGGATATTTTGCATCCCGACACGGCCGACCTGAGTGGGTATAAATTGGTGTTGGCCCCCGGCTTGCTCAAGATCCGCCCGGCGCTTGGCGCGGCCCTTGAGGCTTTTTCAGGGATCGCTTTGATCGGGCCACGCACGGATACAAAAACCACCGAATTGTCGATCCCGACACCGATGGGACCAAATGTCGCAGATATGGATGTGACCGTTTCTCTTACCGAAAGCCTGCCACCGATTGCCAGCGAACCGCTGGAGCAGGGCCGTTTTATCCGCTGGTTTGAACACCTTGAAGGCACCGCTCCGGTCTTGCTCAAGACCGCGGCAGGTCAGCCTGCGATTATGGGCGGCGCGCATCTTCGCTATCTTGCTGGCTGGCCTGATCACGAAACTTTTGCCCGAATTATCCGCGATCTATGCGCCCAAGCCGGCCTCGTGGCGGAAGATTTGCCGGATGGATTGCGCATCCGCGACACGGCCGAGCATCGATTTGTGTTCAATTACGCTGCCCATCCGGTCGATTGGAACGGCACCACAGTGCCCGCCGCTGGTGTCATTTGGCAGCCCCTCTAAAGCCCGCGTTCATCCCGCCCGAAATCTGTTTCATTGAAACGCTGGACAGGGATTTATGAAATAGTTAAAAAAACTGTAATATTGGCCGCTGAATTTTAGTAGCGTTGTGGTTTTGGGGATTATTTTGAAATGGTGAGGCCAATTTCCGAGGTCAGGAAACCTGCGATTATTCAAGGTGCGATCTCTGCCTTAAACAAGCATGGTCTTTCGATGATCTCTTATGACCTCATCGCCGAAGAGGCCAATATGTCGCGACAATTGATCCGGCATTACTTTCCTGATCCCGATGCCTTGATGGTAAGCGTCTGTGACGGGCTTGCTGCGGCCCATCACGAGGCTCTTGGATCGGGGGTTGTTAAGGTTGAGCCGTCAAAGCGTCTTGATCTGTTTCTAGACCTATTTTTTCATGTCGTCGGGCAAGGAAAAGTAGGAAAACAAACCGATACAGTGGCTTATGACGCCATGATGGCCGTCGCCACCGGCAGCAAATCGGTGCGCAAATGTTTGCTGGACCACAATTCATTCTTGCGCAGTGAGATTTCCAAAGAGGTGCAAATCGCCCATCCCAGCCTAAGTGCATCCGACTGTGACGAGATTGGGTACCTGTTTGTTGCACTGGTATATGGGCACTGGAGATTGGTCACGACGTTGGGATTTTGTCCCAGCTATAACGATATTTCGCGCACCGCGATGGGCCGTTTGATTGCATCCTATTTGAAAGACTAATCACCCCAATTTTTTACCATTTGGTAATTAATTTCTGGTGCTTTACCTAGGGTCATAAATATCATTAAGAAGTTGCGAAAGATCGGGTGCGGACAATGCATCAAAATCAAGCGCGGCCTGGGCCAAGCGCTTGGAGCGCGCAGGGCCGATCACGTCGTCTGAGAACAGGTGAAATTTATCAACAAGCAGTGCGGTGCTTAGGGGGGTATCGGGGTCGCCGCGCGGTGTGCGTTCGATATCAACAAGGCGCGTGCCATCTTGCAAAACAAGCGTCACTTGCGCCAACCGCGTGCCGGTGCTGCACCGTGCGGTAATGTCTGGGTCATCGATCAATTGCGTCGCAAGGCTAAGGCGTAGGATATCGGCGTCTTGCAATGTCTCTGGGGCCAGTTCCGGCACCCCGATTTGCCCGCGCACGATCATCGTGGCCACGGGAAAGGCGATGGAATAGGCAAACTCGCAAGGCGTTTGCGGCGTCTGTCCGGCAAGGCGCGTGGCGTTATGGAATGTGCGGATTTCGACGGCACGCACTTGGGAATGGTGCAGGCCGTGATGCGACATCAGGTGCCGCACCGCATCGATTGACGGATGCGCCCACCGACAACAAGGATAGGGCTTGTGGCTGGTGTAGTCGACCGTCCGCCACCCCCGCCCGAGGTCCTCCCAAAAGGGCGTCGCAGCCGCGCTTTCGCAGGTCAGCGCCGGTGCGCCGGTAAACCCCTCGGCGGCAAGAAACGCCGCCGTCACGCCGCTTGGTGCCCCCCAGCCTACGCCATCACGCACCATCGTTGGGTGGTCGATACAGCGCATCATCTGACTGCGCGGGCCGTGATATTCCCCGATCCCCGCCGCGTGGCGTATTGCCTCTGGGCTCAGGCCAAGTGCGCGTGCCACTGCGGCGGCCACTCCAACGGCGGTCCATGCCCCAGACGTGTGGTAATCGGCACATGTTGCATGCTGAACCTGTCCGGAACGTGCGCTAATTTCATATCCCAAAGCGATCCACGCCATCAAGGTTGCCCCATCAATAGGCCGTCCGGCCGCGCGAAAATGATCCGCCATCGCCAGCATCGCGGGAAACACCGCCGAGCCTGCGTGCCCTTTGTTATGGGATATGCTGTCGTGGGCGTCGACACTGTCGATGGTAAACGCGCCCTGCATCGCCGCCCCTGCGGGGCTTAAGGCGCGGCCGTCAAACATCATCCGCGCCGGTGCCTCCCCGGCCCCAAACAGTGTTGGGGCCACTTTGGTGACAATCCGCGACAGCTCTGATTGCGACCCGATGGCGGCCACGCCGATGGTATCAAGGAAACTGCGCCGCATCAGCTTGGTCATATCCGCCGGGATATCCGCAAGGCTCAACTCAGCCGCAAACGTCGCCATATCAGTCATCAAGCACACTCCTTTGACCTAAACTGCATCGCGCAACGCCCCCAAGAACCGCCCAAAAGCGACATGGCCCTAGGGCAGGATCAGGATTGCGCGAAAATCGTTCACATTGGTAAGGGTCGGCCCCGTCACCACCTGATCGCCGATGGCCGCGAAAAAGCTGTGGGCGTCGTTGTTAGCCAAGGCCTCGGCCGCGCGGCGCTCACTGCGGGCCAATGTGGTGGGTGTGACAATCGCGCCGGCCACGTCTGCGGCCCCGTCAACACCGTCGGTATCCCCCGCAATCGCGAAAATGCGCGGATGCCCGTCCAATGCTTGCGCCAAAGCCAAGGCAAATTCCGCATTCGGGCCACCAATGCCATCGCCCCGCCGCGTCACGGTCAATTCGCCGCCCGACATCAAGATCAACGGCGCGCGGTGGCCCTCGCTTGCGCATTTCACCGCCAAGGCGGCCTGCGCCACCGCCACATCGCGCGCCTCGCCCTCAAGGTCGTCGCCTAAACACCGCACCAAACATCCCGCCGATTGGGCCATCTTGGTGGCGGCCGCAATCGATTGCGACGGGGCGGCAATAACCCTGTTGTCCACCTGCGCCAAACGCGCATCCCCCGGCGCAACAACGCCCGTTTCCCCGGCCAAAACCGCGCGCACAGATGGGGCCACATCCATCCCAATCTCCGCAAGGATCGCCGCCGCATCACCCGGCGTGCTGGCGTCGCCCACGGTCGGGCCCGATCCAATAAACGCCGGATCATCGCCCGGCACATCCGAAATCATCAAGGCCAACATCCGCGCCGGATGCGCCGCCGCCGCCAATTGCCCGCCCTTCACAC
>JALZWD010000442.1 GCA_023300365.1 Flavimaricola sp.
GCCTCTGGCGCGGCCTCAAAGGCCTGAAACCGGTCGCGGTTTAGGCGGGCGAGGTCATCCGAGATGCTCATCATCGCCTTGAGCCCCTTGAGCGGCAGGTTCTTGGCCGTCTTGGACAGGCGAACCGCATCGTCTTGCCAAATCGGATCGGTGGGGGCGATATCAACGCGCGACATATCCAAGGATTTAGCAGGAGAGATCACGGTCAGCATAACATAGGGCCCTTTAACATTTCGCTTGCCGTGGATGTATCACGCGAAACGCCAAAGGCCAGAGATGGGGGCCATTTTGTCCGACGTCACCCAGAAAAGAGCGAAGTGGTCTGGTTTCCATTGCCCCGTAATTTGCAGCCCAAAGTTGGCGCAATGGCTCCGCTATTCCTGCAAAATCTCCAAAAACGCAGCACCAAACCGTTCTGCATGGCGCTCTCCGATGATCCGCTCAAGGCCCGCGACATCCGTGGCACGGGATTTCGCAACCTTGGCAAGCTCTGACGCGGAACACGACATCGGCTTGTCCGACCCATGCGGCCCGCGTGAGAGATCCGATTGCGCCGCCATCAGGCGATCATAGACTTCGCCCTCACTGCGCCCGGCCAACTTGCGGCGCATCGGGTGCACATCCTCTTGGGCACCCGCGATTACCTCAAGAAAAGCGCGTCCATATTTCTCCAGCTTTTTCGCACCGACGCCACCAATCTTGGCCATTTGGTCAAGTGTCTGTGGCTTGCCTTCGGCCATCTCAATAAGGGACTTATCGTTAAAAACCACATAAGCAGGCGCATTGAGCTGTTCGGCAAAAAAGCGGCGTTTGGCCTTGAGGGCGGACAACAGCGGCGCATCTTCTTCTGACACCATCTGCCGCACACGCGGCCCACTCGCGCGGGCGGCCTTGATCGTATCACGGCGCAGCGTAATCGCTGCCTCACCGCGCAAAATTGGACGCGCGGCTTGGGTCATGGTCAATGCGCCGTGCCGCTCGGGGTTGGGCCGGATCAGGTCATGACCCATCATTTGCCTGAAAATCGCTTGCCACTGGTTCTTGGAATATTCCTTGCCAACACCATAAGTCGGCAGGCTCTCGTGCCCACGCTGCGCAATTTTATCGGTCTTGGCTCCCATCAAAATATCGATCAAATGCCCGGCCCCAAACCACTCTTCGGTCCGCAAAGCGGCCGATAGGGCCATGCGCACAGCTGTGGTTGCATCAAATGTCTCTGGCGGGGTGTCACACAGATCGCAATGCCCGCAAGGCGCGTGGGTTTCGCCGAAATACCCAAGCAATTGTTGTCGCCGACAAACCAAGGCCTCGGCCAATCCAAGCAACGCATTAAGCCGTCCGTGATCGGCCATCCGGCGCTCTGGCGGGGCGAGCCCTTCGTCAATCTGCTGCCGCCGAAACCCCACATCTTGCGCACCAAAAAGCGTGAGCGTCTCGGCTGGTGCGCCATCACGTCCCGCGCGGCCAATTTCTTGGTAATAACTTTCGATAGACTTGGGCAAATCACTATGGGCCACCCAGCGGATATCAGGCTTATCAATCCCCATGCCAAAAGCCACCGTGGCTGCGACGATCAATCCATCCTCTTGCTGAAACCGCCGCTCCGCTTCGCGCCGTGCATCGGCCTCCATGCCCCCATGATAGTGGATCGCCCCGTGCCCCGCCTCACGCAACGCTTGCGCCAAAACCTCGGTGCGCGCCCGCGTGCCGCAATACACGATCCCGGATTGCCCCTTGCGCGCCGCCGCAAATTCCAAGATTTGCCGCCGCGGGCTGTCTTTGGCGGCAAAGGCTAGGTGGATATTAGGCCGATCAAACCCACGCAGAAAAATTTCGGGCGCCTGATCCCCAAAGAGCTTTTGCACAATCTCATCGCGCGTCTCTGCATCCGCCGTCGCCGTAAACGCGGCCAGTGGCACATCAAGGTCGGCCCGCAAATCGCCAATACGAAGGTAGTCAGGGCGAAAATCATGCCCCCATTGGCTCACACAATGGGCCTCATCCACCGCAATAAAAGACACGCCTGCACGACGCAGCATGTGCGTCGTTCCCGAAGAGGCAAGCCGCTCAGGCGCGATATACAAAAGCTGAAGATCACCCCGCTCAAGCTCGGCCCAAACCGCGTCGGTCTCCTCTTGGGTATTCCCACTGGTCAGCGCACCGGCATTCACCCCCGCCTCGCGCAGTCCGCGCACCTGATCCCGCATCAACGCAATAAGCGGAGATATCACAACCGTCAGGCCCGGCCGCACCAATGCAGGGAGCTGAAAGCACAAACTCTTGCCGCCGCCCGTGGGCATGATGGCAAGAACATTCTGCCCCGCCACCACCGCGTCCACGATCTCTTCTTGGCCCGGACGAAATGCGTCAAAGCCAAAGACAGATTGCAATAGCGTGGCAGCGCCATCGGGCATGTGTTGGGATCTCGCCTGCAGTTTATGTGCTCTTGTTACCCCAACCTTACACGGGTCAAGAATCCCTTAACAAGCCTTACACCCCGAATTGATTTCTTTTGGCCAAACACTCCCGCCGGAGGCCGCGGCCTGTGATCACACAAACAGGCCGATGTTGTTGCGCAAAATGATCTCAAGCGCAAAAATTCCAACCAAGGCGACGAAGGGCGACAAATCAATTCCCCCCATATCAGGCAGGAAGCGACGGATCGGGCCGTAAATCGGTTCCAAAATCCGGCTTAGTCCTTCCCAAACCTGCGCCACCAAGGGCTGGCGAATATTGAGGACCTGAAACTGTATCAACCACGACATGATGAAATGCGCGAAAATAAAGAACCGAGCGATCCCGAGGATCATCAATAAAATTTCAAACAATGATTGCATGGGCTATGGTCCTTTGTTGCGCACCGCACAGTTAGTCACCCGCGCCGCATTCGGCAATCCCCTGACCTCAGGTCATGGTTGACGTATAGGTAAGGTTGCTTAACCTATCTCCTTTCCAGCAGAGGCAAAGCCCGTGTATCCAATCGTCCGAATGATCAAAGAATTTGCCATTCACCGGGGGGCACCCGCGCTTGGTAACTTCGACGCTCATATCTCGTATCATCGTTGTTGGCCGCAGGACATCGACGTGTTTATGGAGATGAACAATGGCCGCATCCTAACCATCCTTGATCTCGGCCGCACCCTGTTGGGGCACCGCACCGGGCTGATGGGTGCGCTCAAGGACAATGGATGGGGCATGACAATGGCCGGCGTCTCTGTGCGCTACCGCCGCCGCATTCGCCCCTTTACCAAATTTCGCATGGTCAGTCGTGGCTTGGGCTGGGATGACAAATTCATGTACCTTGATCAAACGATCTGGATCGGCAAGGAATGCGCCGTGCAGGCAATGTACCGCGCCGCGATCACCGGGCCAGACGGCATTGTCCCCCCCGCCAAAGTCTCGCAACACCTCGGCCGCGACCAAACCAGCCCCGCCCTGCCCGATTGGGTGCAAAATTGGATCACAGCGGATGCCACCCGAATTTGGCCTCCAGACGTCGACGGCGAAACCAAACTTCCCTAAATCCGGTATTGATCGCTCTCCCTATGCGTGTATTTCTTCTCGTATCGGAAAGGGATCAGCAATGGCCAAAGGTATATTCATGCACCGCGGCGACTCGCAATACGACGACGTCCCAGCGCATTACTATCAATTCCCACAAAGATATCTTAGCCGCGCCGAACAGTTTGTTGGCGATTGGATCGTCTATTTAGAACCGGGACAAGTAAAGGGCAGTCGCGGCTACTTTGCAGTTGCCAAAGTGTCTGGAATACGACCCGATCCGGTCATTGAGAAAATGTATATCGCGGACATCGCGAAAGAAAGCTACCTCGACTTCGGCGACTTGGTCCCTTTTCGGGATGATGCAGGCTATACTGAACAAGGCGTTCTCAATGCGGCTGGCAAGGTTTCCGGACGAGCGCAAGCTGCGGTTCGCCCGCTTTCAGATCAAGATTTTGCACGTATTATCGAGCGAGGGCTGACTGACTCTGACGGTATACTTCCACGCGTTGATATGGCGGACCACCATTCAGATGGCTTTGCCGAAGACCAGATGGTTTTCCA
>JALZWD010000443.1 GCA_023300365.1 Flavimaricola sp.
CAGAATTTCGACGGCCAAAGGTTTGTTTTTTTGCGCATCCAACCATGCCCCGGCAGTGTACACTGCGCGCATCAAGCGCCGCGCAGCATCCTGATTTGCCTCGACCCAATCATGACGTACCGCCAAGACTTTTTCTGGCGCAAACTGCCACACATCACGGCTGGTCATAATTATCCGCGCAATATCCTGCTGCACGGCCACGCTTCCCCATGGCTCGCCAACCCAAAACGCATCGACAGATCCATTTGCAACAGCCTCGGCCATCCGCGACGGTGGCACAGTGATTACTTCGATCTTCAGGTCGGGCGCAGTAGACGTCCAATAAGACAACAACAGACGGTGCATCGAATGGTGAAACGGAACCCCCACGCGGATCGGTTCGTCTGAGCGGGCGCCAAGTGCGGCCAAAACGGCTTTGGCATCGCCAAAAGGCACATCACCCAGGCTGTTAGCCAAAGCATTTGAAGCCCCAAACACCGTGCCATTCACAGAAAGAACCATCAAAGTATCAACCCGCGCCGGGAGCCCGCCAAGGCCGATCGACATCGCAACAGGCATCGGCGACAACATATGCGCAGCATCCAAATGACCAAGTGCCAACATATCCCGCAGGGCCGACCAAGACGGCTGGCGCACAAGATTAAGCGCAAGCCCCTCTTCCGCAGCGAACCCAAGCTCTTTGGCAATCACCAAGGGCGCACAATCCACCAACGGCATATACCCGCAATTCAAAACAGTCTGGCTCATGACAAAAGGTCCGCCGCCGTGACGAGAGCTTGGGCCACATCGATAACTTTGCGGTTCTGGCCCATCGCAGTCTTGCGCAACAACGTATAGGCTTCATCTTCCGAAATGCCCCGTTGGCGCATCAATATCCCTTTTGCGCGGTCAATAAGTTTGCGGTCTTCCAATGCCTGTTTGGCGGCATCCAGTTCAGACTGCTTTTGATGCATCACCTTAAACCGCGCGATAGCGGTTTCCAAAACCGACTTGATCCGCTCCATCTGAAGGCCGTCAACAACATAGGCACTCACCCCCGCGTTCAACGCCGCCTGCGTTAACGTATCGTCAGTTTGATCTACAAAAAGGGCTACGGCACGTTTGGACGCTTGTGTCGCATCGGTGATTTGTTCGAGCGTATCTCGATCTGGGTTTGCAAGATCGATCAAAACTATATCCGGCTCAAACTCCTGAACCGTTCGGTCCAAAGCGGACATTTGCGCCAATGCCTTAATCTGGGACCACCCTGCGTCACCCAAAGCATCAATGATCGCACGCACCCGGTCCGGATCAGGTTCAACAATGAGGATGCGCAAGTCTTTGTTCATACGCCCTAGTTCGCGCTCGCCTAGGCAAGGTCAACGTTCGGCTCGAAAACGGCACCAGCAATGATGTCTTAACGCCTAGCAATAAAGCGACAAGACCAAGAATGCCCAATCTTACGGCGCTTAGAATTTCCTCACCGCAAGGTTTCTTTCTTGGTTCTCAACGTCCGCCAGTTCAAAATCCAATATCCTAGCCTACAACCACCAGATCCTGCCGCGTTGGTGCCAGCCGCGCCAACAGGCCGCCGCCCCCTACGTATCACAGGCAGAGGATGCAGCACTGGAAATTGCAAAATGAGGGCAGCATTGGCCAAAAATAGAACCATGCGACGCATTCGTGCGTATCACCTTTATTCAATTCAAAAGCCCAAACAAGGAGCTTAAAATGGCCCCCGCCAAAAAAGATCATACCGCTACCCATTGGTTCGACCGTCCATCCGAAACAATGGTCACCAAGAACACCGAACATGCGCCATGGCACGATGATGATGGCCGCGATAACAACGACAAGTCCCAGCACAGGCGCTATCATGGCCTGTTCGAAGACCTCATGAACTAAAGGGGCTTTGGGCCATGATCGAATTTGTTGGAACGCGCGCCGCTGGTCTTGCAGCGATGCAGGCGTTCGTGCCTGGCATGGGGCTGCGATATGCACAGGGGCGCAACTACGACAAAGGGCGCGGCAATCATACGGACGTGTCAATGTTGTCGCCCTACCTGCGCCGCCGCTTGATCACCGAACGCGAGGTGGTGGCCGCCGCGATTGACGCGCATGGGCGCGATGAAGCATCCAAGTTCATCGAAGAAGTGATCTGGCGTGGCTATTATAAAGGTTGGCTTGAACGGCGTCCGCAGGTTTGGGATGCCTACTCTGCGGATCTTGGTGCGGATTTGGCCTCTTTAAAGCGTGACCGCCGTTTGCGTCGCGATATTGAACGCGCTGAAACGGGGCAAACCGGTCTCGACTACTTTGACAGCTGGGCACAAGAATTGGTCGCCACCGGCTATCTGCACAACCATGCGCGGATGTGGTTTGCCTCAATCTGGATCTTCACGCTGGAGCTGCCGTGGCGTTTGGGTGCCGATTTCTTTTATCGCCATTTGCTTGATGGCGATGCCGCGGCAAATACGCTCAATTGGCGTTGGGCCGCGGGCTTGCACACACGCGGCAAACCCTACCCGGCAACACGCCAAAACATCGCGACATTCACCAACGGTCGTTTTATCCCCGCACACGGAGAATTGGCGGAGGTCGTGAATGGCCTCGAAGCCTCCGAACCCGATGGACTGCCGATGGTACAGCCCATGCGGGACATACAGATTGCCGATAAGGGTATGCCGACAGCCATCCTAATTACCGATGAAGATTGCTGTGTTGAGGACTTCGACCTGTCAAAACTAGAGATTGCGGGCGTGGCCACTTTGTCGTGCAGCGCGCTACGCTCACCTTTGCCCGTGTCCGACGCCGTCACAGCTTTTGAACACCGCGCATTAAACGATGCAGCGGCACGCCTCAATCACAAGACCGCCACACTGGATACAACCAACCCCGCAAGTCTTGCCGACTGGGCGAGCGCTCTAAAGGCGAAACAAATTTTGACGCCTTATGTGTCACAAGGTCCGTTGCGCGATTGGCTCAATGCCGCAAGGCCACTCTTGGCTGCGCAGGACATAAAGCTGTGCGAACAAAGACGCGCATGGGACACTGCCATCTGGCCCCATGCCACAGCCGGTTTTTTCAAAGTCAGAAAACAAATCCCACGCATCTTGGAACAAACATTGGATATCGCGCCACGATGACGGCAGAAACGACAGACCACTTGGCTGACCTCCAAGGCCGCTGCACGGTGCTTACCAAAGACGTGATGCCGCGATTGGCGCCTGACCCGGTTTTATATGGCTCGGTCACGCTCAATGCCGGATGGTGAAAGCTGGTCCGTCCCACAAGACCGACAACATAAATAAAAAGACCGCCCCACGGGTCGGGGCGATCTCTTGGGTCGGACTGGTGCCTATTCCTAGACCGATGCGTCTTCAACAGGCGCCTGCGGTTTGGGCGCAGGCTTGGCCTCTGGCTCGGTGACGTCGAGCATCTCATTGGCGACGCCCGCAACGCCGTTTTCAAGGCTGATACCAAGCTCCTTACCAAGCGCCTGCATCGCAGGCATCTGGAGCGCCATCCCAAGAACAGAGTCCAGTGCTTGATTTACCGGCGTTCCAGCTCCGGCAGAACCGTCGCCAGCGCCATCACCGTTACCACGGCCCATACCGGTGACCTGATGGATCTTGATCGAGTCAATCTTCTCCGCAGGCTTGACCATCTCCGCAATAATCTTGGGCATTGCCTCAAGACTTGCAAGGCGGACCTTCATTGCAACGATCTCGGCGCTCAACTCATTTTCAGAGTTCGCAATCGCGGTCTGACCTTCCGCCGTTGCCAATAGGTCGGTCTTTTTGGCTTCGGCGCGCACGGTCATCGCATTCGCATCCGCCTGTGCTTCTTCAAGCTTTGCCGCAGCGCGGTCGCTTGCCGCATCTTTCTCCGCTTCAGCCGCAAGACGCACACCGGTTGCCATACGCTCGGCTTCCTTCTGCGCCTCGATCAATGCAATCTGTTTTTGACGCTCGGCTTCGGCCACGGCTCGGGCCGTTTCAATCGCCTCGGAGGCTTTCTTGGCTTCTGCGCGGGCGTTGTCCGCCGATGCACGTGCTTGGCTTTCCTCCTC
>JALZWD010000444.1 GCA_023300365.1 Flavimaricola sp.
ATCTGCTAAGGCGCTGTCTGACGCGGCGGAGCGCATGGAATATGAAGACCAAATGCGCAGCGAGATTACCACGGCGCTCGCCTATCCGATGTTTTTGGCTGTCGTCGGCGGCGTGATTACGTTTCTAATGTTTCTCTTTATCGTGCCGCGCTTTGACCAGATGCTGGCAGGTAACCGTGAAAACCTTCCCATGATGTCAAAGGTTGTTATCGGCGCAGGCGTGGGGCTGAAGAATAATCTCTTTTCCGTCCTGCTTGTTTTTGCGATCTTGATAGGGGGCGGCGTTTTTATCTCAAAAAGCGAAGATTTGTCCACCTCGGCCTTGGCGATCTTGCGCACCAATGTCTCGTATCCCGCCTGTTCGCCAAACCCACACACCATCGCAGCGACTTGGGTGTCAAACAACGGCGCCGGAATAACCTCTTGGTCAACAAAGAAAATCTCAAGGTCTTGGCGCGCCGCATGAAAGACTTTGACAACCGATGTGTCACGAAACAGGTCGTATAACGGGGCCAAATCAATACCATCCGCCAATGGATCCACCAGCACGGCATTCTCGTCGCCGCTTCCCGGAAAGGCCAATTGCACCAAGCACAATTTGGCATAATAGGTCCGCTCTCGCAGGAATTCTGTATCAACGGTCACGTATGGATGGGCGGCGGCTTCTTGGCAAAATTCGGCCAAGGCCTCGGTCGTGGTTAATGTTCGCATTTGCGCCTGTAAATAATTCGGGTGATCCCGCCCCTGCGGTTGCGGAACACAATATGTTAACAACGTAATGAAGGAAAGTGGCGTCCCTATGGCATACGCAACAATTCGCGATTGCCGCTGGCGAACCGCTGTAGAACGCGGGTGTAAAGGGCGTGTTCCATTGGCAAAAGGCGCTTGGCCAAGGTGTCGGGCGTATCGCCGGGCTGAACGGGCATCGCGGCTTGCCCCAAGATCGGCCCATCATCCAATTCTGCCGTCACCTCATGCACGCTACAGCCGTGCGCGGCGTCCCCCGCCTCAAGCGCACGCGCATGCGTATTCAGACCCTTGTGACGCGGCAATAACGAAGGATGGATATTCAGGATTTGCCCCGCCCAGCCGCTGATAAACCCCGGCGTCAAAATCCGCATAAACCCCGCCAAACAAATGATATCGGGGCGCGCGGCCCGAAGTGCGTGGTCAACTTCGCTCTCGAAAGCCGCGCGATTTTTGCCAAATTGTGTGTGATCAACCACCACATTGGGCACGCCCAGCGCCTCGGCGCGCGCCAACCCGCCAACACCCGCGACATTCGACAATACCAACACAGGCCGCGCCGGATGATCGCCCGTCATCGAGCGCACCAAGGCCTCCATGTTTGAGCCGCCGCCCGAAATCAGGATGGCAACCCGCTTGCTCACTTGAGGGTGCCCGAATAGGCCACGCCTTCGCCCGCCGTGACATGCCCCAACGGGATCACGGTTTCGCCCTCATCGGTCAGGATCGTCGCAATCGCATCGGCCTGATCGGGATCCGCGACCACCACCATGCCAATACCGGCGTTAAAGGTTTTGAGCATCTCGTCGCTTGCAACCCCGCCGACTTCGGCCAACCACGCAAAGACTGGTGGCAACGACCACGCATCAAGCGACACCTGAGCGCCCAACCCTTGCGGCAGCACCCGAGGCAGATTCTCAGTCAGCCCGCCACCGGTGATGTGGGCCATCCCGCGCACGCCGCCATGGCGCATTGCGGCCAAGAGTGGGCGCACATAAAGGCGCGTCGGTGCAAGCAACCCCTCGCCCAAAGTGCCATGCCCAAAGGGCGATGCATCGCCCCACGACAGGCCAGCAACCTCAACAATACGGCGTACAAGCGAATACCCGTTAGAGTGGCATCCATCCGAGGCCAGTCCCAAAAGAACATCCCCCTCGGCCACACCATTGGGCAAAGACGCCCCCCGCTCCATCGCGCCCACGGCAAATCCTGCAAGGTCAAAATCCCCGGAGTGATACATCCCCGGCATCTCGGCCGTTTCACCACCAACAAGCGCGCAGCCAGAGGCCGCACAACCATCCGCGATCCCCTCAATCACCCGCGCAGCTTGCTCCACGTCGAGCTTGCCCGTCGCCAAATAATCCAAGAAAAACAAAGGCTCAGCGCCCTGACAGACCAAATCATTCACACACATCGCCACCAGATCAATGCCCAGCGTGTCCACATATCCGGTATCGATACCGATCCGCAGTTTTGTGCCAACGCCGTCTGTCGCGGCCACCAAAATCGGGTCGTTAAACCCCGCATCCTTGAGATCGAACAAAGCACCAAATCCACCAAGCCCAGACATCGTGCCCGACCGCGACGTTCGTTTGGCCGCGGGCTTGATGCGCTCAACCAACGCATTGCCTGCGTCAATATCCACACCCGCCTGCGCATAGGTTAGTCCGTTGTCGCCATTGCTCATACTATCACCGCCCCTAACCTTGCGTTTCGCGCCTTAATTCAGTTGCCCCCGGTTACCGCATGCAAATTCTAAGCGCAACGATGCCCTCTTTTTGCGGTCTTTGCCGGATACCTTAGGCGAAACTTAATGGAAATCGGACCTATTGCTGTCATGCCCAGCCCGCTCAGATCGACCCTGCTCATTGCCCTTACCATGCCGCTTATGGCGCAAAGTGAGACCGTTTTTGACACCGGCGAGGATATCTATGCCGAGGATGGCCCATGGATGGCGATCCCGCCAGGATTTGACCCCGCGCCACCCACCGCCGCCGATATCATCGTGATGGCCGACCTTGACGGTGATCCGCTGGTGATCACCGCAAAAGAGCGCGAGATGATTGCCCTGTTGACGATGGTGCTGTTGCCGCAAACCGCGCCCGTTTCGCCTTGACCCCACCCGCAGGTTTTGCGAACCAACACCTGTGTGGGCCTGTAGCTCAACTGGTTAGAGCAGAGCGCTCATAACGCTTTGGTTGCGGGTTCAAGTCCTGCCGGGCCTACCACACCTCCCCGCCGGTCACCCGTGCTTGCAGCCATAAAATCGCCGGAAATGCCGCAAGCCATGTCCAAAAAAACCGGTTCAACCCGAACAAACAGGCATTGGCCAGATGGAACACCGCCGCAATCCCCAAGGCCGCGACAAGTGTCATCCGACTGACCATTGCCAACGGGAACAGGGCCTCAAAGATCATCACCGCCCATGACGCCCCCCACAACATACGCCCAGCGCCCGCCAAACGGCGCAAATCTGTACTGACCGGATAGGTCGAAAAGGCAAAGACATCGGCCAAGGCCCGGCCACTGCGCCATTCACGATTGGCCAGTTTCACCCAACCAGATACGGCATACGACAGCATCAATTGCCCTGCCAAATAGGCAAACGCCAGCTCGCGCGCAGCCGCCCCCGGCAGCCAATGCGCCAAAGCCAAACAAATGGTGATCAACAGGGCCATACGGTCGCTGCCGCCATTATAGGGGCCTTGGAAATGCATCAACATCCACACACCCAAACCGCACAGCACAACCAACATCACGCCGGGATACACCCCGAGCACAAGGCCCACCCCACAAAGCAAACGCGGCGCAAACAAAATCCGCTCGCGGCCCGGCCCAACCATATGTTCGGCGCTTTGCTGAAGAATAGCCCAACCAAGCAAAACCTCGCTCCACCGCATCGCCACGTCAAAACTCATGGCGGTGCAGGTCCCGATTGAAACGTCACATTGCGCACAATCGCATCGCCCTCTCGGTGCACAAACACCAAACGAAACACCACGTTTTCGACCCCAACGCCCCTGTGCCACGCAACCCGCCTGCGCAGTTGCGCCACATTCTGCGCCACTTGCCCCATCGCAATTCGCTCGGCGAGGCTTGTGGTAAACAGCGCATCATTCCAAACCGGGTTCCAAAACAATCGCCCGGCCATCTGCATCGGTGACACCCGTTTGGGCCGCGGACACACCGCCACCCAATCGCCGCCATGCCAGACCTCCACCCGCGGCGACGGCTCAACACCTTGGAAAAACCGCCACGACGGGATCAACACCGGAATAATCATAAGCAACAAACGAACCATGCCCCACGATATGCGCGGGTTGGTTACAATTTAATGAAAAGGCCCTTTCCCGTCACAGGTCCGCGCCGTAAAACTGGCGCATGACAACACCGATCCTCTACTCTTTTCGGCGCTGCCCCTATGCAATGCGCGCCCGCCTTGCCATCAGCGCCTCACAAACCGCCTGTGATCTGCGCGAGATCGTCTTGCGCGACAAGGCCCCCGAATTTCTTGCAACC